>JALSGI010000311.1 GCA_026982835.1 Planctomycetota bacterium
GTTCCTCGCTTCAATCGCCCCTGATTATCAACCAGGTCTTTCCATCCTTGTTGATGTTTATACTTAGCACATCGGTTATGCGGAATCTCAATCGTGGCTTCTGGTTTATCTTCTGGATTATAGCTAAGCACGGTTTCTTTCCGATCCAGGGAACGGACTTTTCCATGCTGAAGGAAAGTAAGCGTCATTCCCTGTTGCAGCAGGGAGCGAACTGGCAAGGAAGGTGGTGCCAGGTCATATTGCCCTGGCAGGAAGATCGCATCTTCCTGGATCTGAAAGGCCAGGTCGAAAAGCCGCTTGAGGTACTCCTGGGCACCTTCCGGCTTTCCGAAATACAGCGTCACTCGTCCCGGTTCGATCTCCCAGGGGGGATTGTCATCCGGCCAGGGGGCGCCGGGGAGTTGGTCTTCATCAAGCTGCCCGTCGCGGTAGGCCCGTTCGATGTACTTCAGCGTGCAGGCCAGTCCGCCCAGGCCCGCCCGATGAAGCGGCGACATTCCCGGAGCGTGCAGCTCCAGCACCAGGTGATCGGGAGGTGCTGGTCTCTTTTTAGCCATTTTTAGCTCCTTGTCCGGTGATAGGGAACCAGTATCCCGCATCCCATGTGCTGTCGTCCTCCAAGTCCTGTCGCTTGTAGGATCAGCGAATCACTTGGCGATAAGTTAGTTACAACAAGCTCATAGCCTACGATTCGCCGGTTTTTAATTCGCAGGGCACGTCGTTTGGATACGCGGAGAAGTGGTGATGCGGACAGGCCAATTTGTCGGAGTCGTTTTTCTATTGCGGATTGGAAAATCTCTTTAGTTAACAAGTCTGCTTTGGGGGCTACTGTTGTTTTGATTACGACCAGTCGGCTCCTCAAAGTGGTAGCAGGTTTTAAACAGCGGAGTTCTGGAACTCCAATCCGAAGGTTCGCGGATTGTAACCGCAAAGACTTATCTGTCAGAGATAGCAAACGGCTTACCCATTCCATGGGTGTTCGGAATATAAGCCGACTACAAGGGTTAAGCAGCATCAAGCCATCTCCTGCAGCACATCCTGTAATAGGATGAATGGCGATTTCAGGGGTTGAATGCAAAAACGGCAAGTGTTTGCACAAGGAGGCGAACAAGCAGTAGCCATGATCGCAAGGGATGGCACCAGACGCAGTGATATGAAACGCCAAGTCCAAAACCTGAGAGTTCATAGGATGTTTCCCCCAATTTGCTGGAGGCGTTTTTTGGCTCGGCGACGCGCCCGATCGGCAAGTTGGTAAATGCGCTGTCTTGAAACCCTCCATCGGGCCGCTAGTTGGGAAACAGTTAGCTGGGCGGGGTGTTCCTTCTGATAAGCAAGGAAGGCTTCCCGCTCACGAGAGGGCAAAGACTCAAGAACATGGTACAACGTAGCGATCTCCTCCCGTTTCATCAGCAGTTCCTCAGGTGGTGGAGAGGGATCGTGAATATGCTGGGGATTTAGAGATAAGAACTTCATTCTTCACCTCCTGACGTTTGCTGGATACGATTTGATAACTCTTGGTGGATGTACTTGCGGAGGGCGTATCGTGCTTGGACTCGCAACCACCGTTGGAGGTCTTGGTTATCCGGAGGTACGCGCTGGCGGAGCGCAAGGAAGACATCACTTAGGGCATCAAGGGGAACAATGCCATTTCGAGCTGGCAGTTTTTTTAAGAGCTCATATAGATCGTTGGCCAGTTTGCGCTCGTCTGGTGATCGTTTGTTCACAGCTGCTCTCCGTACCTCTTCATTGAAAGCACAACATCTACCCCTACCCTTATAATCCCACTAGAGCAAGACTTGTCAACCGAAAATTTTTCTTGTAGTCTTGCTTGCAGAGGGATGGTCTTTTACAGATAGGAAAGTGGTTTTTGGATGCCTTCAGGCGTTTAGCACTTGTGGTTTCACGCAAGTGGTGAATTGGCAATAAGTTACAAATTCCCTGACGCCGACAGGCGCTTACCCTTCCTTTCGCCATTGGGCACCTCGCTGGGTGTCGTAGTGGATGTATTTCTCTGGAACCACTCGGACTCCACGAAGGCGGTCCCATTCCTTCCAGGGAAAGCTGTTAGGAGGCCGAGGCATCGGCAGTGCCCGCTTGACCAGTTCCTTGGGATTGTGCTGCACCGGCTCGGCATCTTGTTCCAAAAGCACCACCAGGCCCGGGGTTGTGTCGCGGACCGAGTCCACCTGGGTGCTGGGGCCGCCGTCAAGCCAGAGGCTGAAAAGGGGCCGCGGGGGTTTTTCCTCCGTGGTTTCCTCCCAGGCTTCGGCCAGATCGCGTTGGCTCAACGGGCCTGGGTCCAGCCGCCGGAGCCACTCTCGGGCTTGCTGGGGCCAGGGGCCGTGCTGTTGCGAGTCTTGCCCATAAGGCGTGGCTGAGAAGTTGCCCTGCTCGTCCAGCGGCTCGACCACCATAAAGGGTCTGGGGGGCTGGTTCGGTCCGGCAAAGCGATTGAGCCGCCCCAGCCGCTGGATCAGGGCGGGCACCGGGGCCAGCTCCGTTACCAGCAGCGTGGCCGAAATGTCCAGGCTCATCTCGGCCACCTGCGTACAAACGGCCAAGGCGGGCTCTGGCCGCTCCGGCTTAAACGCGCCGATCATCTCCTTATGCCGCGCCACGCGGTCGCAGTAGCGAAAGCGGCTGTGGTAAACCAGCGGGTTGCAGTCCTCCAGCCGTCCGGTCACGGCCAGGGCCCGATCCACCGTGTTGCAAATCCACAGCACCTTGCCGCCCCGGGCCAGCTCCTGGCGCACCCGGGTTTCTACCACCTGGGGAGCACATTGCAGGTGGCGATAACGGGGCAGGGTTTCCAGGTCCTTGGGACCTGCGATCTGGTGGAGCTGTTCGCCATTGCGGCTAAGCACTTGTTGGATGGCTTGCAATCGCACCTGTGGCAGGCTGGCCGTCATCAGCAGCACAGGGACGCCTCGCAGTTGGTCCAGAAAACGCAACAGTGTGCCGAACAACCGCTCGTCGTAGGCGTGGATTTCGTCGAACACAAACGCCGCCTGCGCCAACGCGGGCCAGGCATATAGCCCACGACGCTGGTTCTGCAGCAGCCCCAGCACCGTATCCACCGTGCAGCACACAATCGGGGTAAACCAGGCCCGAAGCGAAGCCACGCGAAGCTCCTGCTCGGCTTCGTCCTGGTCGCCCCGGACGCCCAGCAGCAGTTCCCAGTCCACTTCCTCCCGGCTGTGGAAAAGCTGGGCGCCGAACCGGCTTTGCTGGGCCTCGGGATCGAACAGGTAGTCGCGGAAGCCTTCGGTAGCCGTGCCGGTGGTGGGATAGCACAGATAGAGCCGCTTGCCAGGATGCTGCTTGGCCGCCCAGTAATAGGCGGCGATGGTCTTTCCGGTGCCGCAAGCCGCTTTCAGCAAGGTAACGCGGCTGGCAGATTGGCCCGCGGCTTGCTGAAACGGCCGCAAAGGGGGCGAGGTGCCGCGGGAACCAAGGCGGTCACGGATCAGCTGTTGCAGTTCCTCGCCGGTGGGAGCCGTGGAAAAAGCCTTAGCAAGAGTGGCTTTCCACTCCTCCGGGGAGATGTGGGGGGCTTGCGCCGAGGCGGCAATGTCGGCCGCGATTAGGCAGGCCTTGGCCGCGGCGGTGAGCTTGCGCTCTTCCGGGGACATTCTTTCCCAATAGCTGCGGTCCTGGATCAACTGGCGGCGCAAATGAGGAAACAACGGACCGTCGAACAGCAGGCTAATGGTCTGGTCCGAAAAGGCCTCTTGCGGCGGAGGATCAAGCTGGAACTGCTCGCAGATCCAGCCGACGGCCTCTTGAAAATCCTCGTGGGACAACAGCAAGTGCATCTGGCTGCCACCCCCGTCGGCTGCCTTCCGGGGCGGGCTTTGCCGCCCATAGGCCGGATGATGTCCGCTTGCGCACCAGAGGGCTATCCGAAAGTCTTCTTCGCGGTCAAAAGCTCGGCAGAGCCACTGTTTCCACGGGGAGATGGTAAGCAGGTAATAGGTTACCCACTCGTGCCGCGCACCCTGAGGGCGGGCGGGGTTGCGCCGGCGGTGGATCATGCCCTGAAAATGATCGTTGGCCTTGCCCAGGTCGTGAATAGCCGCGGCCACTTCCACGATGCGTCGCAGTCGGGGCAGGTAGGTTTCCACGTCCAGGCCCAGGGCACGCAGTTGCGCTTCCCCCGTGCAATCCAGCACCACCAGGGCACAAGCGTGCGTGTAGCGCAGGTGTCCCGGCAGTGTGGCGTGGTCGGGCACCGGCGAGCCGGAGTAGCTTTTGGCCAGCAGGCGTTCAAAACGTGGGAGGTTATTCATCGCGTGCCGCTCCGTTTCGCAGGGGCACAAACACCCCACAGCCCATGTGACGCCGCCCCCCCAGGCCATGCTGTTGCAAAGCGAGCGATTCTTCGTCGGTAAGTCCGCAAACGGCCAACTCGTAACCGACCACTTCGCGGTGTTTCAGCCGTAGCGTGCGTCGCTTGCCCACGTGGAGCCGGGCCTGCGGGGAGATGCCAAGCTGATCCAGTTGGCGCCGGGCGGCTTGGGCGAAAAGTTCCGCGGTGAGGTCGCTGGCCCGCGGGGCCTCTTTGACCTTGATCACCACCAAGCGGCTGCGGAGGGCCTCGGCCGGCTGAAGCGCCCGCACCCGGGGCGTGCCCACCGTCAGCCGCGCTTGCCCCAGTTGCAGCTCCTTGCCGGCCAGATGGACCAGCAGCGGCACTTGTTCCTGGGGGGCGCGCAACCGCAGCCGACTGACCCGAGTCAGGACCAGTTGCCGATTGCCAAGCTGCCGACCCGGGATGGGACACAGGGCGATGGCGTTGGGCCGATGCACTTCTGGTAGCAAGCGAGAGACAGCCGCGTAGAGCAAGTAGCCGTGATCGGCCGGAATGGGAGCGGTTCCCAACAACGGAAACTCTAGTTCCACGATGAGGGACATGGTGCAGTTCCCCTTGTGACGCAGAAACTTTCTCCAAGAGCAGGGCAGGAAAGCGCGTCCTGCTGGGTTTCCAGGAGGAAAATCCCGGTCCCTCGGGCCCCTTGATCCTAGAACCACTTGACAGTGCCCCTCATCCTGACGCTATCCCGGGGAACAGTCAACTATTTATTTGCCGCGGGGATACAGCTTGGACAATCGCTGGCCAAGCTGCCCTAGTGGAGGGCCTGCGGCCACGTCGGCACCATGTGGAAAAAACGGCCAGATTCTTGCCATATACGTGCTCAGAACTCGAAAGAAAACGATCATGTAATAGTTGAAACCTACCAATAGATGATTATAATCGTTCGCAAAGTAGCAGAAATTGTATCGGAGTTTGTGCGGAATTGCGTGAAAATCGTGAAAGGAATCGAGCGTGCTGGCCGACGAACGCAGGCATCGGGTGCTGGAGCTGGTGCGGCTCCGCGGCGGGTTCGCCTCGCTGCCGGAGCTGGCCAAGGAGCTCCAGGTTTCCGAGTCCACGCTGCGGCGGGATCTGGAGCACCTGGAACGCTCCGGCGTGGCCCGACGCACCCGCGGCGGGGTGCTTTACACAGGCAGCTTTCCCGGGCTGCCGCACTTCCAGTTGCGCGAGCCGGCCCAGTGGGAGAAGAAACGGGCCATTGCCCGCGCCGCCGCCTCGTTGATCCAAAACGGCGACACGCTGCTGCTGGACGGGGGAAGCACCACCTACGAGCTGGCCCGGGTGCTGGTGGGCCGACCGCTGCAAGTGGTGACCAACTCGCTGCCGGTGGCCAACCTGTTTGCGGCCAACGCGTTTGCCGACCTGGTGCTGTTGGGCGGTATCGTCTATCCGCGCACCGGGGTGGCCCTGGGACCCTTGGCCAACCAGGCACTGAAGCAGATCAACGTCCGCCGCAGCCTGCTGAGCGTGGCCGGGATCAACGAACAGGGGTTTTACAACTCCAACCTGCTGCTGGTGGAGACCGAACGGGCCATGATGCAGGCGGCCGACGAAGTGATCGTGCTGGCCGACAGCACCAAGTTCGGCCACACCTCGCTGGCCCACCTGGCCCCGCTGAAAGACGTGGACCGCATCGTGGTGGATGAAGAGCTTTCCCCCCGGTGGCAAGAGCGGATTCGCCGGGCCGGGGTGGAGCTGGTACTGGCCCCGCTGGTGGACGAGCCAAACGAGGCCAAGTCGGAATCCAAGCCAGGCAATTGAAAATCAGTGCAGGTGGCAAGCATGAGCACGGCAGTCTCGATCGATCGGCAGCTGGTCGAACGGATCGTGCGGCAGATGGTGCAACAGCACCTGGGCCGAAACGGCTCGGGGGACTGGAAGCCCAAGCTGGTGGTGAGCATTTCGGCCCGGCATGTGCACCTGACCGACGAGCACGTAGAGAAGCTCTTTGGTCCCGGGCACAAGCTCACGCCGGAAAAGCCGCTTTACCAGGACGGCTTTTACGCGGCCAAGGAGACGGTGATGCTCATCGGGCCCCGGCGGCGAATGCTGCCCAACGTGCGGGTGCTGGGCCCCACGCGGCCCCACAGCCAGGTGGAGCTGGCCTTTACCGACGCGATCTCGCTGGGGCTGGATATCCCGGTGCGGCTCTCCGGCGACATCGAGGGCACGCCCGGCTGCGTGCTGGTGGGTCCGGCCGGGGCGGTGGAGCTACAGCAGGGGGTCATCCGCGCCATGCGGCATGTGCACATGAACCCCCGCGAAGCGGCCTACTACGGAGTAAAGCACGGCGAGCTTATCAACCTGCGCGTGGAGAGCCCCTGCCCGGGCGTGTTGGAGGGGCTGGTGGTGCGCGTGGATGAAAACAGCAAGCTGGAGGTGCATGTGGACACCGACGAAGGCAACGCCCTGGACCTGGAACACGCCACGCGGTGCGAGTTGTTCAAACCGTGATCCCCAAGCGGGGCCGCACGGGAGAAGAGGCCCCTTTGCCGCCCTCCCCGGCGTAAGGTGAAGTCAAGCACACCCGTTTCTTTTTCCACTCGTTTGCGGAGGTAAGCAACTGATGGCCAAGACGATGGAAGCCCTGGGAATGATCGAAACCAAGGGGTTTGTGCCCCTGGTGGAAGCCACCGACGCGATGATGAAAGCGGCCAACGTGGAGTTCCTGGGCTGGGAGAAGGCCGGAAGCGCCCTGGTCACCGCCTATGTGACGGGCGACGTAGCCGCGGTGAAGGCGGCGGTGGATGCCGGAGCCACGGCCGCGGCCCGACTGGGCGAGGTGATCTCGGTGCAGGTGATCCCCCGGCCGCACGAGGACCTGAACAAAGTGATCCCCCAGCCCAAGCCCCCGGCCAAGGCCTCGCGCGGTTAAACGCGCCGACGGGCCACCGAGTTTGAATCGCTGAGGACCGGATGCAAGCGTCTCTCCCCCGACTTGCGCCGGGGGCTCCGGATGCTGCCAGAATCTCCGCGCAAGCGGCAAGCAAAAAAGCATTTGCGACGAAACCATCCACGCCAACTGTCTCGTTTTCCCGACTCCCCTTGACCCCAGGAGTGATTTCCCATGAACGATGCCATCGGCTTGATCGAGACCAAGGGCCTGGTGGCCTTGATCGAGGCCACCGACGCGATGGCCAAGGCGGCCAACGTGCAAATTATCAAGAAAGTCCACATCGGCGGCGGGTTTGTTACCACGGTGGTTCGCGGCGATGTGGGCAGCGTGCGGGCCGCAGTGGAAGCCGGAGCCAACGCCGCCGGCCAGGTGGGCGAGCTAGTGGCCAGCCACATCATCCCTCGGCCCGCCGACGGCGTGATCGAAGCCTACCTGGCCTAGCCCGCCCGGCGACTACGGCTTGCGCCGTGCGGCCTGCGGCTTGCGCTGGGTGCTTCCGCACCACGGCAAGAACAAGCATCGAATAGCCACCGGAGAGCCGCCGACTTCAGTCGGCGGAGAACAGCGAGCCGGGGGCGTAAGCTCCCGCAGATGAACCGCAAACAAGCGTTTGAATCCGACGCACTCCGCAAGCTCACGCTTGCGGCTCGCTGAAACAAAAACCGCGTGCCGACGCACGCGGCTCGCCGAGGACGTAAAAGCACACTACCGGCAAGCCGGCAGCGTGCAACGGCGGTTAACCAAACGGAAAGGAGTACCCGTGGCATGAAAGTGCTGGTGGCCAACTTGGGCTCCACGAGCTTCAAGTTCCGGCTGTTCGACATGGACGGCGAGGAGCAACTGGCCCGCGGAGCCGTGGAACGCATCGGCTCGGGCCAGAGTCGCTATCGGATCGAGGTGGGCTCGCACCGAAGCGAGGGCGAAGCGGCGCTTGCCGATCATGCCCAGGCACTGGAGCTTTGCCTGCGGGAGCTTTCCCACCCCCAGCACGGCTGCATCCAGTCCGCCGAGGATGTGGCTGCCATCGGGTTCAAGGCCGTGCACGGCGGTCCCTATCACGGCGTGCACCTGGTGGACGACCAGGTGCTCGAAGCCATGGAAGAGATGGCCGTGGTGGCCCCGGCGCACAATCCGCCTTACATCAACGCCATGCGGATGCTGCGGCAGGCGTTTCCGGGCATTCCGCTGGTGGCCGCCTTCGAGCCCAACTTCCACCAGACGATCCCCCTGCGCAACCGCACTTACGCGGTGCCTTACGACTGGGCCGAAAAGCACCAGGTCCGCCGCTGGGGGTTCCACGGGGCAAGCCACCGTTGGATCGCCACGCGGATGAGCGAGCTTTTGGGGCCCAAGCACCGGGTCATCTCCTGCCACCTGGGCGGCTCCAGCTCGCTGTGCGCCATCCGCGACGGCCGCAGCGTGGCCAACAGCCTGGGCATGAGCCCACAAACAGGCGTGCCGCACAACAACCGCGTGGGCGACTTCGATCCCTTTGCCCTGCCTGTGCTGATGAAGCAAACAGGCAAAACGCTGGAAGAGCTACTGGAAGACCTGGCCTGCCGCAGCGGGCTGCTGGGGCTTTCCGGCACAAGCGGCGACGTGCGCGACCTGGAAGCGGCGGCCGACCAGGGCAACTCCCGGGCCCAACTGGCCCTGGAAGTGTTCGTCTCGGCCGTGCGGCACTACCTGGGGGCCTACCTGGTCGAGCTGGGCGGAGCCGACGCGGTGGTCTTCACCGGCGGCATCGGCGAAAACAGCCGCCGCGTGCGGCAGATGGTTTGCCAGGGCTTGGAGGAGTTGGGGCTGGTGATGGACGGGCAAGCCAACCAGAACCTGCAGGGCGAGGGCACCTTCCACGCCACCCAAAGCCGCGTGCAGCTTTGGGTCGTCCCGGCCAACGAGGAACTGATCGTCGCCCGGCAAACGCGACAACTGCTGGAGGAACAAGGCCATGTTCGTGGCTAAGGTCACAGGCACCGTGGTGGCCACACAGAAGGTAGCCAACATCGTCGGGCAGAAGCTGCTGGTGGTGGAGCCGTACCGCATCGACCAGCAGACCCGCGACCGGCTCTACCCGTTGGGCCGCACGTTTGTGGCCGTGGACACGGTGGGAGCCGGGCTGGGCGAGATGGTGCTCATCGTCCAGGGGTCCAGTGCCCGACTTACTCCCGAGACGAAAAACCTGCCGGTAGATACGGCCATCATCGGCATCGTGGACCGCGTGGACGTAGAAGGCCGCTGCGTGTTCAGCCGCGAAGAAAACGGCTCCCCGGCCGGCCAGGAGGAGACATAAGCCGGTGCGGCTTGCGACCTGCGCCGTGCGCCGCACGCGGGGGTGCTTCCGCACCAACGCAAGAACAGACGCGAACATGCAGAACGGCGAGCCGCCAGCTTTAGCTGGCGGAGAAAAAAACAAGAGAAGCGTTTATCCGGTCCTCCCCGGACTGAAGTCCGAGGCTCGCCGATACAGAGAGACACCACCAACAGTCAGCCGCCGGCGTAAGCCGGCGGAGATACCGGCCGGAGACGTTTTTGAATCAACCTCCCCCGACTTACGTCGGGGGCTCCTGCAAGACCCAAGACCCAAGACCCACGACTCCATCACGAGGTTTCGCCATGAACGCTGTAACCGAGCAACTGATCCGCACCGTGGTGGCCGAAGTGCTGGCCGCCGTGCAGAAGTCCCCCGGAGCGGCAAGCACCGCCTCGTTCGCCGGGCGGCACGGGGTGTTTACCTGTGTCAACGAAGCGGTGGCCGCGGCCCGCGAGGCCTTCGAGCAGCTGGCCCGGCTGCGGATCGAGGACCGCAAGCGGATCATCGACCACATTCGCCGTATCTCCATCGACCAGTCGGTGGAATTGGGCACGATGGAGTTCGAGGAGACCCAGATCGGCCGCCTGGAGCACAAGATCGAAAAACTCAAAATCCTGGGCCAGTTCACCCCTGGCGTGGAGTTTCTGCGTAGCGAGGTGTTCAGCGGGGACTACGGGCTGGCCGTGGAGGAGCACGCCCCCTTTGGCGTCATTGGCTGCATTACGCCCGTGACCCACTCGCTGCCCACCATCACCGGCAACGCCATCAACATGATCGCCGCGGGCAACACGCTGGTGGTGAACCCGCACCCGGCCGGGCGGCGTGTGGCGACCGAGGGCGTGCGGCGGTTCAACGAGGCGATCCACCGCGATCTAGGCATAGACAACCTCATCTGCGTGATCGCCGAGCCGACGCTCCAGACGGCCAACCAGATTTTTTCCCATCCCGATATTGCTTTGATCTGCGTGACCGGCGGGCCGGCGGTGGCTCGGGCGGCGATGAACAGCGGCAAGCGGGCGATTGTGGCCGGGCCGGGCAACCCGCCGGTGGTGGTCGATGAAACGGCCGACCTGGACCGCGCGGCTCGCAGCATCATCAAGGGGGCCGCCTACGACAACAACCTCCTCTGCATCGGCGAAAAGGAAGTGTTTGTGGTGGAGCAAGTGTTCGAGCCGCTCATGGAGGCCATGGCCCGGGCAGGAGCCGTGCGGCTTTCGGCCCAGGAGGTGGACGCTTTGACCCAGGTGGCCATCGTTCCTGTGGGCGAAGGGGAGAAAAAACACCTGGCCCCCAGCAAGGAACTGCTGGGCAAGGACGCGGCCGTGCTGGCCCGAGCCATCGGCAAAACCGTCCCGCCGCAGACCGAACTGCTCTACGGCGAAACGGATGAATCGAACCCGTTCGTGCCCGTGGAACAGATGATGCCCTTTTTGCCCTTTGTCCGCTGCCGCGACGTGGACGAGGCGATCGCCCTGGCCAAGAAGCACGAGCACGGCTTCCGCCACACGGCCATCATTCATTCGACCAACGTGCGCAACATGACCAAGATGGGCCGGGCGCTGGACACCACGCTGTTTGTGAAAAACGGCCCTTGTATGGCCTCGTTGGGCCTGGGCGGGGAAGGATACCTCTCCTTCTCCATCGCCACGCCCACCGGCGAGGGGGTGACCACGCCGCTTACCTTTACCCGGTTCCGCCGCTGCTCGCTGATTGGCGACCTGCGCGTGGTGGGCCACCCGGACGTGGGTCCGCCGGAAGTGTAGCGGCTTGCGCTTTTGCCCTTGTGCTTCCGCACCGCAGCAAGAACAAACGCGAACACACAGAACGGCGAGCCGCCGGCGTAAGCCGGCGGTTGATACGCACCAACGACCACTTGAAAAACCGCGTGCTGACGCACGCGGCTCGCCAGCGTGTAAACACACCAACGGCGAGCTGCCGACTTCAGTCGGCGGAGATAACGGCCGGAGACGTTTTTTGAGTTGACCTCCCCCGACTTACGTCGGGGGCTCCTGCAAGTACTACGATCCAAGACTTCCACTCCACGACTCAAGACCCAAGACCCACGACCCAAGACCCCATGCAACGCGCCCTGGTTGTCGGCACGGCCACCGGAACGATCAAGCACCCGTCGTTTACCGGCCGGAAACTGCTGGTGGTGCAGCCGCTTCGGGCCGACGGGTGCAGTCCCGACGGAGACCCGTTGCTGGTGGTCGATCCCACGGCGGCCACCGCCGGGGACGTGGTGCTGGTGACAAGCGATGCCCCGGCCGGGCGAGAACTACTGGGCGATGAAACTTCCCCGGTCCGCTGGAGCGTGATGGCCCGAGAGGATCGATGAACCTGGACCCTGAGCTGCTCAAACGCATCGTGGCCGACGTGCTGGCCCAGTTGGACCAGCTCCCGGGGGCTGTGCCCCGCGAGGAAAAGCCGGTCCGGCTGGAAACAGAGCAGTGCACGAAGCGGCTTTCGCTGCCGGTGCTTGCCGCCGAGCAGGTGGAGCAGCTGCCCCGGCAGGTGCGCGTGCTGGAAGTGCCGCGGCGGTGCGTGGTCACGCCTGCAGCTCGGGACCTGCTTCGCCGGCGGGGGATCGAGCTTCGCCGCACCTCAGAGTCCGCCTCGCAAAAAACAGCCCCGCCCCTGGTGGTGGTGGCAGATGTGCCCCGGCTGGAGCTAGCCGCCCTGGACCGCGTGCTGCAAGGTGCAGAGGTTCCGGTCCAGCGTTTGCCGCAACTTGGGCTTTCCTTGGCCCTGGAGGAGCTGGCCCGGGCCGTGCGTTTGGGCGGGCAACGCGGGCTGGTCTGGACCCGCCGCCCGCAGGTGGCCTTGTGCCTGGTTAATCGCCATCGGGGCGTGCGGGCCGCCGGAGGTGAGGACCCACTGCAACTGCGACGGCACGTGAGCGAAGTGGCGGCCAACTGCCTGGTCGTGGCCCCGACGTGTGCTGCGCCTTGGGCCCTGCGGGGGCTGGTTCGGTGGTTTGCCATGCGCCCCTTGGAAAGCATTCCGCCGGAACTGAAGGAGACAGCTCCGTGAGAATCGGCTGCGTGATCGGCACGGTGACGTTGAACCGCGCCCACCCGGGCCTGGCCGCCGGCACGTTCAAGCTGGTGGTGCCGCTGAGCCTGGAGCAACTCCAGCAGGGGCAGGCCCCCACGCGCGAGGCCCTGGTGGCCCTGGACCCGCTGGGCAGCGGCGTGGGTTCCCTGGTGGCCCTGGCCGAAGGGCCCGAGGCGGCCCAGCCGTTTCGCCCGGAACTGAAACCCCTGGACGCCTCGGTGGCCGTGGTGCTGGATCACGTGGAACTGAACCGGCAAGCCGTGCAGCAGTGCACTCCCTAGGTAACCGTGCGGCCGGGCCGCGGCCGCTAGGAGCTTCCGCACCGGGCAAGCATCGGCTTGCGACTTGCGGCTTGCGTCCTGCGTAGGGTGCTGCCGCACCGGGCGAGAACAAACGTGGACATATAGAACGGCGAGCCGCCAGCTTTAGCTGGCGGAGCAAGCGAGCCGAGGGCGTAAGCCCCCGGAGAGAAACCACCATCAAGCGTTTGAATCCGACTCACTCCGCAAGCTCACGCTTGCGGCTCGCTGGAGACATAAGAACACGATCGTCGGCCGCAGCCGGCACCCAATGGAGCGCATACCCCACTTGCACGAGGACCTCCAGCCATGACCAACCTCTACAAGATCAAGCAGGAAATCTGTGAAATCGGCCGCCGCCTCTACAACCGGGGCTTTGCTGCGGCCAACGACGGCAACATCAGCTACCGCCTGAGCGAAAACGAAGTGCTTTGCACGCCCACGATGCACTGCAAGGGGTTCCTCACCCCCGAGGACCTGTGCATCGTCGATATGGAGGGGAAGCAACTCTCTGGGCGCAAGAAACGCTCCAGCGAAATCCTGCTGCACCTGACCATCATGAAGGCCCGGCCCGATGTGAAGTCGGTCGTCCACTGCCATCCGCCCCATGCCACGGCGTTTGCCGTGGCCCGGGAGCCCATCCCCCAGTGCGTGCTGCCGGAAGTGGAGGTGTTCCTAGGCGATGTGCCCATTACCCGTTACGAGACTCCCGGCACGCAGAAGTTCGCCGACACGGTGCTCCCCTTCGTGCACAAAACTAACGTGATGATCCTGGCCAACCACGGCACGGTCAGCTACGGGGAGACGGTCGAGCGGGCCTACTGGTGGACCGAAATCCTGGATGCCTACTGCCGCATTCTGCTTCTGGCCCGAGGGCTGGGCAACATCACCTACTTCCGCGAGCCGGAGGTGCGCGAGCTGCTGGAGTTGAAAAAACGCCTGGGCTTCCCTGATCCGCGGCTGGATCCCTCGATGCAAAACTGCGACCTGTGCGGCAACGACGTGTTCCGCGACAGTTGGACCGAAACCGGCGTGCAGCGCCGGGCTTTCGTGCCGCCGGAACCGATGGGCACGCGCACCTGTAGCAATCTTCCCGGCGGGAGCTCCGGCCGGAACGGCACGGCCGCCGCGAACAAAGGCAGCTCGGCCCCCTTGGACGAAGAAACCCTGGTGCAACTGATTACCGACCAGGTGATGCAGTCACTCGGCAACCGGTAGTTGCACGGCTTGCGGCTTGCGCCGTGCGGCTTGCGCAGGTGCTTCCGCACCGCAACAAGAACAAGCGCGAACATACACATCGGCGAGCCGCCGGCGTAAGCCGGCGGTTGATACGCACCAACGACACTTGAAAAACCGCGTGCTGACGCACGCGGCTCGCCAGCATGTAAACACACCACCGGCGAGCCACCAGCTTTAGCTGGCGGAGAAAAAACAAGAAGCGTTTATCCGGCTCTCCCCGGACTGAAGTCCGGGGCTCGCCAATGCGGAGAGACATCACCAATGGCAAGCCGCCGGCGTAAGCCGGCGGTTTAAGCCGGCGTTTGATGAAATGGAATCGGTGCCGTTTTTAACCGCGTGCTGACGCACGCGGCTCGCCGGAACCATAAGAACACTACCGACACAACCACCGGCCGCTGGCCGGAAGCGTAAAACACAAAACTTGTCATCCATCGCACCCACGGAGAACGCAAACCATGAAAGTGAGCATTATCGGAGGCGGCGGACTGGTGGGCTCCTGCACTGCGTTTGCCCTCCAGGCTGGCGGTGTAGTGCGCAGCATCGCCCTGCTGGACGTGAACCAGGAGCTGGCCGACGGCCAGGCCCTCGATCTGCTACACGGCTCCCCCCTGCTGGCCGACCAGGAGATCGCCGCCGGGGGCTACGAGCACATCGCCGATTCGGACCTGGTGTGCATCACTGCCGGGCTGCGTCGCAAGCCCAACGAAAGCCGCCTGGACCTGATCAATCGCAACGTCGATCTGTTCCTTACCATCTTGCAGCAGGTGCAGGAGGCCAGGCTGCGGCCGGACGCCCTGGTGCTGGTGGTAAGCAACCCGG
>JALSGI010000312.1 GCA_026982835.1 Planctomycetota bacterium
CCCAGGAAACGCCCCCGCCGCAGAAGACCGGATGTCCCCCTTGTGCGTCCTGGGCATGCAGGTGCTGGATCAACTGGTCGTGGTGTTCCAGGCACTTGGCCGCTTGGGCTTGTTCCAGCTGGAGGGCTTGCTGGTGCTGTTGTTCCAGGTGCCGGTTTTGCTGGACCAGCAGCGTGCGAGCCACGGCACGCCGGATGCTCCATAGCAGCATCTCCACCGTGGCGCTATGCACGCACAGGTAATCGTCGGCTCCGGCCTCGAAGCAACAGGTGGCCATCTCGGGGGCACTTTCCCGGCCTAGCACCACCACCGGCTCCTCCGCGCCGCTGAGCCGCATCGCCTGGAGCATGCTGGGGGCATCCAGATGGCCCGGCTCGTGACCCAACAGCACCAGCTCCAGGTTGCTTTCCCGCAGCGAGGCCAGCGCCCCGGCTCCCCCCTGCACCTGCAGCAGCTTGATCTGGGGGCAATGCTGCTGGAGCCCCTGGGCCAGCCAGGCTCCCACCTCGGCCGGACCGCACACATAGGCCACGCGGAGTTTTCCCGGCAATTGCACCTGCGGGAACAGATCCACCACCACCTGGGCAGCCGCAGCGGGCGAGGCCATCGCAGACATCCTTTCCTGCACGAATTTTCCTGCGCGGATCCCAAGAGCCCAATCCCCCGTGGTCCCCCCACGCAAGCGGCCACCTTACGCACGCGGCCCCCCGGGGTCAATGTTGGCTGGGGGCCAACTCGCCCTTGGGGGGGCGGCCAGCCGCGCACCGTTACCTCGCGGGGGGCGTGGAGGCTTGGGGGCTTGGAGGCTTGGGGGCGCGGCGAGCCGCCAGCTTTAGCTGGGTACGTGTTTGGCCAGCTAGCACACTGTTGGTTCGACGCTTCCGCACGAGGCGGAAATAAGCGTTTATTCTTGCAACTATTCTTGCAACCGGCGAGCCGCCGACTTCAGTCGGCGGAGAAGATCAACACACAGGTGTTTATTCGGCTCTCCCCGGGCTGAAGCCCGGGGCTCGCCGGACAAAAATCGACTCTTTTTGCTCTGGAAACACTTCGTCTTATGCTGGCACGCTAAACACGTACTTAGCTGGCGGAGGAGTGGCGAGCCGCGCACCGCCAGCCCACGGAGAAAAATAACGCAATTTGCACTTGTTCGGCTCTCCCCCGGCTAAAAGCCGGGGGCTCGCCGGAGCGAAAAAAAACGCCGACTCACACACCAACCGGGAGCCGCGCACCCTCAGTCGGCGGTTGGCCAGCCGGGAGCGTCGGCTCCCAAAGCAATGCCCTCCTCCGGCTCTCCCGGGACGGAAGCCGGGGGACGCCAAAGCTACCACGGGGCAGCTAACGCAAAACGGCAGGGCCTACTCGACAATCCCGTCAATCTTGATCTCATTGATTTTGCCGGAAACACCGGCGAAACCGGCCGGGTCATTTGCCCGGGGGCCAGTTGTGGGCTAGGGTTGGGGGAGAGGAGTGTGGTCTTCTGGTCCTCGGGGGAGCAGGTGGCCGTGACGAGCTTCCCCCATTCGGTCTCCAAAAGGCCCTCCAACCCCTTGTCCCATCGCCAGCAGGAGTCGTTTGGATGGCTACCCCGTTCTCGCCCGGTTTTGTGGATCGCCGCCGGCAGCACACGCCTTCGGATCAGGTTCCCTACGAACGCCGCCAGTTCGGCAACAGCTACGCGGAGCTGTCCCCCGAGGCCAAAGAGCTGGCCCTGGCCATCGACAGCTACAAGCTGATGCACCACCGGCGGTTCGTCACCTACGAGGAGCTGTTGCAGATCGTCAAGTCGCTGGGCTACCGCCGCCAGGCGAGCCCTGCGCCGGTGGAGAGCTAGACGATTCCTCGGCTGATCCCAGGCGCCTCGGCTCCCTCATGCAGCCTTCCGGCCAGCGGGCGTAGGGAACGCCAGGTGCCGGGGCACCTGGGCCAGGTGCTGTTCCAGCCCCAGCAGGCGATCCACCAGGAACACTGGCCGGGCCTTCAGGTTCATGTAGGTGCGGCCCACATACTCACCCACGATCCCCAGGGCCGCCAGTTGCACGCCGCTCAGCAGGCACATCAGCCCGCTTAGGCTCACCAGGGAAGAGCCCCCGGCGGCCAGGCTTCCCACCAGGGTGGCACTTCCTGCCAGGATCAAGCATCCGCCCAGGACAAGCAGCCAGCGCAACGGCTTGAGCGAAAAGCTCACCAGCCCGTCGGCAGCCAGCCGCACCAGGCTGCGCAAGCGATACTTGGGCTCTCCGGCCGCCCGGGCGTCGCGGTCCACTTCCAGGCCCACCTGTCGCAGCCCCACCCAGCTGCGCAAGCCGCGCAGGAAACGATCCCCCTCGGGGAACTGGTTCAACCACTGCACCACGCGGCGATCCAGCAGGGCGAAGTCTCCGCTATCCAGCGGCACAGGCGTGTCGGCCACGCGCTGCTGCACGCGGTAAAAGGCGGCGTAGGCCAGGCGTTTCCACCACGGAACCCCCGCCCGGCGGCGACGCACGGCATAGACCACCTCGTGCCCCTGCTGCCACAGGGCCACGAAGCGAGGGATTTCCTCGGGCCGGTCCTGCAAGTCGCCGTCCATCACCACCACCGCCTCTCCCGAGGCGAACGCCAGCCCGGCGCTGATGGCCGCCTGGTGGCCAAAGTTGCGCGACAGCATCACCCCTTTGATCCGCGGCTCCCGCTGGTGCCACGCTTCGATGCCCCGGGCCGTGCCGTCGGTGGAGCCGTCGTTGACATAGATGATCTCAAAGTCTTCACTCACCCCGGGTAGCACCTGCAGCAGGCGGCGGCTCAGGGCGTCCAGGTTGGCCTCCTCGTTGTAAAGAGGAATGACCACCGAGAGGCGGAAATTGCGCTTTGGGGTCAGCAGGTCGGGGTGGGACATCGGCGGGGTACGTTTCTCTCAGATGCAACCAAAGGAACCAGCAAAAAGCCAGGGGGGCGGATTCTAGACCGCACCGCACCTTGGCCGCAAGGTGCGGTGGCCCGCGTGCTAGTGCTGCTGGCGAGCAAAAGCTTTTCTTCGTTGACCCCGGCACAAGCCCACCCGTATAATCCCCGGCCCTTGGGGGGCAAAACGCTTGCTCCCAGGCGGCCGAGGGATCGTTTTGGGCCTTGGGGCCCGACGGCCAAACCGACCCGTTCGCTTCGCTTCCCACGGGAGCAAGGATGCACCCAATCCACGGCGGAGCCACACTCGCTGGGGGGCCTTGCATCGCCCCGGGCAACGTGGGAAGTTGGACCCAGTGGGTTCTCGTCCCGTTCCTGCTCGTGCTGTTGAGGGGAGGCACCGTGGCTTCCGGGGCCGACTTCGAGGTCAAAGAGCAAGTCCGCCAGGCGATCGACATCGCCGATCTGGTGGGCCGCTACGTGCCGCTGCGGCGGCAAGGGAAGCTGCTGGTGGGCTTGTGCCCCTGGCACGACGACACCCGCCCCAGCCTGCAAGTGAACCCCCAGCGGCAGACCTTCCGCTGCTGGGTGTGCGATATCGGCGGGG
>JALSGI010000313.1 GCA_026982835.1 Planctomycetota bacterium
CCGAGCTGGGAGCGACCGTGGGCACCGACCCGGAAGGACGCGTGGTGGTGACCGACATCCTGGAGTCCAGCGACGCCTACCGCCGGGGCTTGCGCTATGGGGACGAGCTGGTGCGGTTTGCCGGCCGCCCGGTCACCTCGACCAACACGTACAAGAACATCCTGGGGACGCTGCCCAAGGGCTGGCGCGTGCCGCTGTCGTTTCGCCGGGAGGGAGAGCAGTGGGACGTGCTGGTACGCCTCCGGGGGGCTCACCGGGAGGGGGAGCTTCAAGAGCGGCTCCAGCGACGCCGGCGGCGGCCTGGCCCCAGGCGACGACCGCGACCCGGCCCCCAGCCCCAGCCGCTCCCCAGACCCAAACGCCCCCCGGCTCCGGCCCTCCCCCCCGCGGTGGCCAAGCTGTACGAAAAACGTCCCGGCTATGCCAACTATTACTTCAACCGCCTGGAGCAGCGCCGGGTGCAAAAGCTGCTGGATCGCCTGGGCAGCTTCTCGGCCGTGGCCGACGGCCCCTGGCAGTTTGAAGGGGAACAGGCCGGGGGGCTGGAGGCCCGCTTGAACCTCGCACCCCAAAGCGTGGAACTGGTCCTGCCCGGTGGAAAAGCCCGAATGGAACTCCAAGAGGAAGAACCCCAACTGGGGCTCAAACTCGATCCGCCCGGCAGCGGCGGGCTGCTGGCGGCCCTGTACCTCTGGCGGCGATTGCTCACCCAAGGGGTGGAGAAGTTCGGCGGGATGTACTACCTGGGCCGCACCCCTTTGCCGGGCCACGCCGGGCTGGTGGATTGCCTGGTGGGACTGCACGGAGGGGTGGAGACCCGGGCCTATGTCGATCCCCGCTCCGGCAAGCTGCTGGCGTTGGAGATGTTCCCCGACGATGCCGTGGACCCCTGCGAGCTGGTCTTTGGGGACTATCGCAAGGTGGGCCCGTACCAGTTGCCGCACCGGATCGAGGTCCGCTACGGCGACGACGTGTATCAGGTGTTCAAATGGAACAAGATCACCCTGCCATGAGTTGCCCGTACCCGCTTGCCTCAAACAACCGTACCATGAAGTCCCGCTTGCCTTTGCCCTGGTGGATGCTGGCCGCAGCCGCGCTGGTCCTCGCTGCGGCCCCGGCCGTGGCTCAAGAACCGCTCACCCAACTGGTGGCCGCCACGCATCCGAAGGTGGTCAAGATTTACGGGGCGGGCGGTTTCCGGGGACTGGAGCACTACCAAAGCGGCATCCTGGTCTCTCCCGAGGGCCACGTGCTCACCACCTGGAGCTACGTGCTGGACACGGACCACTTGCTGGTCCACCTGGCCGACGGCCGCCGCCTGGAAGCGAAGCTCCTGGGAGCCGACCCCCGGCTGGAGATGGCCTTGCTGAAACTGGAAGGCAACGACTTCCCCTACTTCCCGCTGGAGCCGATCCGCCTGGATGCTGGGGCCAAGGTGCTGGCCCTGAGCAACCTGTACGGCGTGGCCGTGTTCGATGAGCCGGTGAGCGTGCAGCACGGGGTGGTGGCCGCCCGGGTGCCGCTTCGGGCTCGCCGGGGAACGTTTGAGACTCCCTACCGAGGGCCGGTCTATATCCTGGATGCCATCGTCAACAATCCCGGCGCGGCCGGCGGGGCGGTGATCGACCGCCAGGGCCGCCTGGTGGGCATGATCGGCAAGGAGCTGCGCAACACGCTCACCAACACCTGGATCAACTACGCCATTCCCATCGACCAGCTCATCGGCACCATCGAGCAGATCAAGCAGGGGAAGTTCGTCCCCCGAAGCGAGGAGCAACAACAAGCCCGGCGGCCCGAAGACCCGGTCACCTTGCAGCGGCTGGGGATCGTGCTGGTGCCGGATGTGCTGCCCAAAACGCCCCCGTTCGTGGAGGAGGTGCGGCCGGGCTCGCCGGCGGATCGAGCGGGTCTGCTGCCGGACGATTTGATCCTGTTTGTCAACGGCCGCCACCTGGTCCAATCCTGCGAAGCACTGCGAAAAGAGCTCGGCTACATTCCCTGGGGCGATCCCGTGCGGCTGACTGTGATCCGCGGTCAGGAGCTGCGGGAGCTGGAACTGAAGACCCGGTGAGCCGCCCCCTTTCGTCTTTCCTCCAAAGAGGACACTGCCTGTGATCGGATCGAGCAACCGTATGGCTTGGCTGCCGGTTGCCCTGCTGGTGCTTTTGTGCCCGGGGGAGCTGGCTGCCCAGCAGCTTACGGCCCTGGAAGAACAAGCGGTGCGCCAGGCCGCCGAGCAGGTGGCCCCCAGCGTGGTGGCCATCGAGACTATCGGCGGGCTGGAGCGGGCCGGGCGGGTGCTTTTGGGCTCGGGGCCCAGCACCGGGCTGGTGGTCTCCTCCGACGGCTACATTGTTTCCAGCTTGTTCAACTTCCTGCAAAAACCGGCCACCATCCTGGTGCGGCTGCACGATGGCACGCGGCTGCCGGCCCGCCGCGTGGCCACCGACTTTTCCCGCATGCTGGTGCTGCTGAAAGTGGAGCCGAAAAAACCCCTGCCCGTGCCTCAGATGGTCCCCGAGGCCGAGGTGCAGGTGGGGATGTGGGCCGTGGCCCTGGGACGCTCGTTCCCCGAGGCTCCCGTGACCATCTCCGTAGGCATCATCAGCGCCAAGGGGCGCATCTGGCGGCGGGCGCTACAGACCGACGCCAAGATCTCGCCGCTCAACTACGGCGGGCCCCTGGTGGACATCCGCGGCCGGGTGCTGGGCGTGCTGGTGCCCTTGTCTCCCCGCGGGTCGAACCAGGTGGCCGGAGTACAGTGGTACGATTCCGGGATCGGCTTTGCCGTGCCGGCCGACCAGGTGATGCAAGCCGTCCAGCGGATGAAAGGGGGCAAAGACCTTCACCCGGGCTTGTTGGGCGTGGCCTTGAAGCGCGGGCACCAGTTTGCCGATCCGGCCGTGGTGGCCTCGGTGCGGCCCAACTCCCCGGCCTACAAGGCGGGGATCAAGCCGGGGGATCGCATCGTGCAAGTAGGCTCGGTGCCCGTTACTCGCCAGGTGCAACTGCGCGAGGCCCTGGGGCCCTTGTATGCCGGAGATTCCGTCACCATCGAAGTGCTCCGCCAGGGCAAGCGCTTGAAACTCCAGGCCACGCTGGCCGAAAAGCTCGTTCCCTACCAACGCCCGCAACTGGGCATTCTGCCGATGGCCGAGGCGGCCGGGGGCCAGGACGGCCCCGGGCAGGGAGTGGCGGTCCGCTGGGTCCTGCCCGATTCGGCGGCTCAAAAGGCGGGAATCCAGGTGGGGGATCGCATCGTGGAGGCGGCAGGCCGGGCGGTGCCGGATGCTGCGGCGCTGCGGCAACTGGTCTGGAACAGCGAGGTGGGCCAGAAGCTCTCCTTGAAGATCAAGCGGGGCAACAAGACGCTCTCCTTGCAAGCCACCCTGGGGCCGCTGTGGGAATCCCTGCCCGCAGGGCCTCTTCCCGCACGTTTTGTCGGCAAGCCCGCCCCCGGCCAGGAAGGCCCCCCCGCCGGCG
>JALSGI010000314.1 GCA_026982835.1 Planctomycetota bacterium
CGGAAGTCGTGCCAGGCCAAGGTTTCGGTGATGAGCAGCTCGGGCCGCTCGGCTCCCCAAACCACGGCCAACCAGGGCCGGTTGTCATCCACCCAGTCGTAGTCCTGGTCCAAAAAACCATTGGGGATCGGCTGCCCATTGGCCGGCAAGGGGGCATCCCAGGTGTTGCCGTCCCCGTCGTTATCCACAAAAGGTTCCAGGTCCACGAAAAACGGCGTGTTGATCGAATCCGGATCGCGGAAGTCCACGACGTTCACAGCCCATTGGGCCAGCCGCCGCGCCACGGCTCGGCGTTGCTGCACGGGGTTGAGTCCGCCGAGGTTGAGCCGCAAGGTGGAGTTAGGCTCTTTCAGCGCCAGGGCCAACACGTACAAGTGCCGGGCATAGAGCTGGCGGCCCAGGGCGTCCCGGGGAGTGATCTGCCCGTCGTTGTCCCAGTCCCCCGGCACCCCCGAGTAAGGGAGCACCTCCCCGGCCCGCTGCTCGGCCGGCTCGTCCACCGTACCGAAGCCAAGCTGATTGTTGGGCGAGTCGTCCCGGCCGTTGCTCCACAGCCGGTTGATGTTCATCCGGCGGCCCAAGGCCAGCTCGAAGGCTGTTAAATCTCGTAGGGAGTTCAATACCCTGACGTTGGCCTGTTGGGGGGAGCTCCAGTTGGTCTCGTAGATGATTTGCAGGGCCAACAGTTGGCCGAAGCTGGGCTGAAACAAACGATGGCGTTGTGTCCCCGGGTCCAGTCCCAGCCACTGAGTTACCTGCTGGCGGACATTCTGGTTAAACCGGTTCGGGTAATCCCCGCGATTGTCGCTGGGCTGGGCGGGCAGGAGCATCCGCCGCAGGTGGTCGGGCAGTTGCACGGCCGGCACCGGCAGATCGTAGCTTTCGGTGGTGAGTAGTCCGCGGCGATAGGCCGAGCCGGAGTTGAACACCCCCGGAATGAGACGCTGCAATCGCCGGTTGTGGGCCACCGTATCCTGGTCGTAGAGCCGCAGCACCAGCTCCAGTTCCTCGACCGAAAACGGGGCATCGAGCAGTTGGCTCGTCCCGCCGGCGGAACGGTAGGTTTGCTTGTAAGGGTTCAGCTGGTAGGGGTGATCCACCACCTCGTCGCCCTGTTGGTCCGTGGGTGTGAAGTTGGTCTGGATGGAACTTACCGGACCGCTGAAGACCCACTGCGGCTGACCCACCGGGGTGACCCACACCCGGGCGTCCTCGTCCAGGTCGGCATCGCCGTGGCGGTAGGAACCGATCAGGTCGGGATTGGCCAGCACGAACCGCGGATCGGGCGCCCCGCGCAACCCCGCCCGAGGCGGGGCGGAAGCGTTACCGTTTTCCCCGTAAAGGCCGTAGCGGCCGGGGAGATTGTTGGCCGGGTTGGAATCACCGAAGAGCAATCGCCCCAGTTCCGTCGGGCCAAGCAGTACCCGCAGGTTGACCGCAGCCGGACCATATCCCAGCCCAATGGGTAGCTGATTCGGATTGACCGGTCCCGGCAGGGCCATTGCCCCGTTGAGGTTCGGGGATTCCAGGTGGGTGTGGCTGCCGTGGACCGAAAGGTTCAACCGCGAATCCAAATCCAGGCACAAGATGGCAAACAGCGGCTTGTAAAGGCGTCCCTTTTTGTCCCGGGCCACGGGAAACCCCAGATCAACCCAAATGCTGTCCGGCACGCCGTCGCGGTCGTTGTCCACGTCCCAGATCACGGTATCCAGCTTCCCATCGCCGTCGGCATCCACCACGCCGGGGATCGTGCCGGGGGAAAGCGGCGTGTTGCTCTCTAGTACGGTGGCCAGGAGCGGATTCACTTGCCGGAACAACGGATGATCCGGAGTCCAAGGGCGGAGAATCCACCGCCGCTTGTGTCTGGGCGAGTGGCCGAGATTTTGCGGATAGTCGGCCAGAGCGTTGACCAGCG
Source organism: Planctomycetota bacterium (assembly GCA_026982835.1). Classification (GTDB taxonomy): domain Bacteria; phylum Planctomycetota; class Planctomycetia; order Pirellulales; family S012-138; genus S012-138. The sequence goes on from JALSGI010000314.1 coordinate 1,916, forward strand.
CCGGCCGGTGTAGCGAAGGGATCAGCACCAGCCAGCGATCCTGCAAGTGAGGAGCGAAGCGAGAATCTTTCCCGGTCCAGAACCGCCCGGCCAGAATCCAGTTGTTGAAGTCGGGAATGTCGTAGTCCTCGTCGGCCCCCTGGCTGGTATCCGGCCCGACGGTTTGCGGGTTGAAATTGACCACGTGGTTCTGCGGATTGAACGGAAAGCCGCGCCCGTTGAAGGGCCGTCCGTTGATGACAAAACGTATCCGGGGCGGATTGCCGCTGGCAAAGCGAGCGATCAGCTCGTCGGCCTCGGGAAACCCTTCCAGCAGGAATCGCCCCACCTGTGTGTTCGGATCGAACTGGTAGCCCAGGATGCGCACACTGCGCCCCTTGGCCGGCTCGTCCAGAAAGGTCCACACACAGCCGGTGTAGTGGTCTGGCACGGGGGAAAGCGGCAGTGAAACAGGGGAGCGGACGAGAACAGCCACCAAGTCGTGCATCGGCTGGTTGTTTGGGCGTCGCGGATGGGAAACCGTAGGGACTCCCCCGCCCAGGGGCACAAGTTGCACCGGCCCGTAGCCGTCGCTCCCATACAGGTCTTCCAGCAGGCTGTGGGGTCTCAGGACCGAGAAGCGGTTGTTCGTGCCGCGGACCACCTGGCCGAACGCCTCGTCCAGGGCCTGCTGCCAGCGCTGCTCCCAGCGGCGGTGACGCACCGTGGAGCGGGAGATGGCCTTCTGGTGTCGGGCCGAAACCACCCAGGTGACCGCCAGCAGCGAGACCAGCACCAGCAAGCCAATCACGCCCAGGAGCAAAATACCGCGTCGCTGTGCCCCGCGACCTCCGAAGCGACCCGGTTGGAAAGGACAATCGTACCGGCTTCTCATGATATGGCACTCCTTAGGGTCACAGCACCTTGGCACTGGCCCGTGGGTGTTTCCCGGAATTGCGGATTAGTATTCTGGATCCACCGCCACCGTGCGGTCATACACGGCCACCACGTCGGGCACCACGGTCGCCGCCACCACTCCGTTGCCGGCCGCGTAAGGCCACCGGGGACCGTCCAGCCGCAGCAGCCATTCGTTGCCGCCACCGATTTGGGCAAGGGATACAATCCGATACCACTGGTAAAAGACCGGAACGCCAGGGGCGGGGTGCCGCACGGAGAGCAAAATCCAGCGGTCCGGCAGCAGGTGTTGCTGCACCTCGGCCGGGGGACCTTGTAGAAGAAGATTATTTCCCGGCGGGAAAAACCGAACGCTGGCACGCGGGATCCGCCGTTCCGGCTCGGCCAGGTTGCGCCGGGCAAACACCACCACCGTCACCCGCCACAAGCGGCGCTGGTTCAAGGGAATCCCGGAGCGGACCTCCGACCAAGCCGGCTGAATGACGGCCATCCAACTGAACTGGCCTTCGCTGGCTTCCAGCGGCAGGAGAGCAGGACCGCCCGGGGGCCGGTAGGTGATCGGCAGCGGCCGGCCGTTGGCATCCCCCGGCGGGGGATCGAACACCAGGTCGTCCTGCCAGCGGAAAATCGCATCGGCCAGCGCCTGCCGCTGGCAGGACGACCTGGT
>JALSGI010000315.1 GCA_026982835.1 Planctomycetota bacterium
TGCGTTTCTTCGGCTCTCCCCGGACTGAAGTCCGGGGCTCGCCGGACAAAAAGCGACACTTTTTTGCTCTGGAAACGCTCTGTCTTGAGCTGGCACGCTAAACACGTACTTAGAGCCTATCCGAAAAATTGTTCGAGCCTCACTATTTCCGAGAACGCAGGGATTTTTCGGATAAGCTCTTAGTCGGCGGAGCAACGGCGAGCCGGGAGCGTAAGCTCCCGGAGGACGGCAGGGCCGTCGGCCACTGGGAGCTTCCGCTCCGGGCAGGAATCGGCTTGCGGCTTGCGCTGCTGCGCTGTTGCGCAGGGTGCTTCCGCACCAGGCAGGAACAAAACGTGTTTGAAGAAAGCAACGCCCAGAGTGGACCTGCGGCTCACCAGGAGGTTCGCCCTCCCGGAGCTTCCGCTCCGGGGCAAGAAGAAACGTTTCTTCTTGCAACCGGCGAGCCGCCAGCTTCAGCTGGCGGAGAAAACAACCGAATGTGTTTCTTCGGCTCTCCCCAGACTGAAGTCCGGGGCTCGCCGGACAAAAAGCGACACTTTTTTGCTCTGGAAACGCTCTGTCTTGAGTTGGCACGCTAAACACGCACGGAGCGAAAGCTCCCAAAGCAGTAAACCGCGGCGTTTCTTTATGACTTACTCGGCGGGCTCACGCCGAGGCGGCCGCCCGCAGCACGTAGCCGGACCACAGCCGCCGCCCGCAGCGGCTCTCCAGGTACAGCGAGCCGCCCTGCCAGCGTGCCCCGGGCGGCACCAGCCCCGACTGCTCGGCCATCTGCTGCACCCGCTTGGGGAGGAGACGGCGCGTGTGCCAGGTCAAAAGCACCAGGCGGCGCGTTTCGCCGGTAAGCGGGGCCAGTAGTTTCAGCAGCCCGGGCAAGTCCCGCTCGATCTGCCACCGACGGTGCCCGGTGCCGTGGCCGTAGCTGGGAGGATCGAGCACCACGGCCCGGTAACGGCGCCCGCGGCGCAGCTCCCGCTGGGCGAACCGCACGGCGTCCTCGACCAACCAGCGGATGGGCCGATCGGCCAGGTGGGAAAGTTCCGCGTTGCGTCGGGCCTGGGTTACCACGCTGCGGGCCGAATCGACGTGGGCCACCGCACCTCCGGCCGCGGCCGCGGCCAGCGTGCTGGCCCCGGTGTAGGCGAACAGGTTCAACAGTCCGCGGTCTTCACCGCCCGCTGCTGGGGCGGCAAGCAAGTGGCCGTGTTCCAGCAGCCAGTGCCAGTTGGCCGCTTGCTCGGGAAAAAGCCCTAGTTGGCCCGAGTCACGCAACCCAAGCTCCACCACCAGCGGGCCCCAGCGCACCAGCCACGGCCGGGGTAGAGGTGGTCCTTGTTGTTGCCAACGTCCTTCGCTGCGGGAGAAAACCGCCTGGGCAGCCGACCACGCCTCCGGTTCGGCCGGCTCACACTTGGCCGCCGGGCAGGGGCGGCGGACCACCACCGGCCCGAACCGCTCCAGCTTCTCCCCGTGGCCGAAGTCCAGCAGTTCGTAATCTTCCCAGCCGGCGACGACCAGCTCCCCACAAGCCCCTTCCCGGTTGCCCGAGGCCATCGCCCACTAGCGCCCTTTTTTGAGCGGCACGCCAAAGTCGCCCCGCAGATCGCGCCACACCGAGTGGATGTGATTGGCCGGGTTGCCGGCCGCATCCGGCTGCGTGTTGCATAGCTCGATGAGGAACGTGGGACCTTGGATGCGGTAGTAGTGGCCTACCCCAGGCCGATCCGCCCCGGCCCAGGCAAAGTACACCCGGTCCAGGCCCGCCTTTTCGATTTCGGCCAGCCGGGCCTGGGCCACCGGTTCGGGCATGTTTCGGGCATAGACGGCAATAAGCTGCTGGAACACTTCGCGCTGCGGCGGGGTCATGTCGGCCGCAGGCAGTCCTTCCGGCGGAGTTTGCGGCGGCTGCGGTGCCCCGCCGGCCCGAATGTCGCGGGGGGCCTTGGCCGCAATCACCGCACGCTTACGCTGCTTGGCCGAAAGCATGTGCAGCAGGCGGAAGGCCAGGGCCTCTTCGTCTTTGAGCACCCGTGTGCCCCGCCGCGGGCCCACGCCGTAATCCCCCTTGACCTCCCCGGGATTGGCCCCGAAGAACGCCGGAGTGTGGGCCACGATCCGCTCCCCCTGGAACACAAAGTTGAGCGACAGGTGATGCCCTTCGATGCTTAGGCCCCAACGCTTACTTTTGCCCGGCGTGCCGAACAGCGTGAAGTAGTACCGCAGCGGATCGCGGCGGAAGCGGCTACCCGGGCCTTCCAGCTTGGCCAGGATGTCTTCCAGGCTCATGATGACCACGGCCTTGTCGTAGCCCACCTGGCTCAAACACGCGGCCAGCAGCCGGTGGGCGGCCTGGCGTTGTCGGGCCGTCATGTGCCGCAGTTGCAGCCCCTTGCGGTGCGACTTGGGGATGAAGTGCCAGTTGAGCCGCTGCGGCGTGTCGAAGGGAAGCAACACCAGCTTGCGTCCCTGGGCGTCCAGGGTTTGAACGAACCCCCGGGCGGCCTGGATCGGGGAGAGTTTTCCTTGGGCCGGCCCCAACGCGGCTCCCCCCAGGCCCAACAGCGACACCAGCACCAAAAGCGACAGCAGCAACGAGCAGGAGCGTTTCATGGCAGGACTGGCCTCGGTTCGGGGAAGGAGAACGATAGCACGGTTGCCGTAGGTTGTCGGTTCTCCGGCGATCATTGGCGAGCCCCCGACGTAAGTCGGGGGAGCAGAGTGCAGCTCGAACTCAGCCGGGGTTCCTCCTCTTGGGCAGGCTCAACACCAGGGTACCTGCCCGCAGGCCAAAGGGCAACGAATTTGGCATGTGTGTGGAGGCCACTGCAGAAGCCGACGCTTTCGGCTGGCCGTTCACCGCCGACTCAAGTCGGCGGCGAGCCGGGAGCGTTAGCTCCCGGTTGCTTCAAACAAAGCAACAGCCTGAGCGGCTCAAAACAACCGGACGATGTACGCCGCTGTTTTGTGAAAAACCGCGTGCTTGCGCATGCGGCTGGCCACTCCGCTGACCAGTTCCCCGCAACTCCTGACGCCCAAACTCACGCGGCCCGGGGCAACGCAAGCCGGTGGCTTAGCAGCCAGCGGGCCACCTGGTGCAGGTCGTCGGCCACCAGTTGAGCCTTGTCGTAGCCTTGCTGTTCGTACTGGGCGCCGTAGCCGGTGCGGACCAGCACCCCGGTGGCTCCCACGCCCAAGGCCAGTTCCACATCGCAGGGTTTGTCGCCCACCACCACGGCCTGGGCCGGATCAAGCCCCAGGTCCCGGGCGGCTTCTTCCAGCAAGCCCGGGGCCGGCTTGCGGCAGCGGCAACCGTCCTCGGGCCGGTGCGGGCAATAGTAGATGCCCTGCAGCCGCACGCCGTGTTGTTGCAGCAGCCAGTCGAGCCGGGCGTGGATACGCCCCAGTTGAGCATGGTCCAGCATCCCGCGACCCACGGCCGATTGGTTCGTCACCACCACCAGCGGCACGCCGTATTGGGCCAGCATCCGCAGCCCGGGCACCACGCCGGGGAGTAGTTCCAACTGGTCGGGATGGCACAGGTAGTGGCACTCGCGCACCAGGGTGCCGTCGCGGTCCAGCACCAGCCACGGCTGCTCGTGGGGGTGGGAAAAAGCGGGCAGAAACGAGCGCCGAGGTTGCGGTTCGTAGGCGGTCATGCAAAGGCGTCCTTGCCGGCAAGAGGGGGAGCCGCGTTCAACTCAGCGAAGGAAGGTCCAGCGAAGCGAAGAAATCCTGGGCCTGGTGGAATGCCTCCGGCACACCGATGTCCAGGAAGGGGGCTCGGGTGGGGTATCCGCCTAGCAGGCCCTGGGCGGCCCAGCGGGGAAACACATCCCGTTCCAGCGACAGCGGCACCTGCGCGGGGATGCGTTCCAGCAGTTCTCGCTCTAGCAGATACACTCCGGCGTTGATGAGCCCGGGGCCCAAGCCGCTGCGTTTCTCCTCGAAGGCCAGCACCGTGTGGTCGCTACCTAGGGCCACCCGGCCGAAGCGGTCGGTCTGTTCCTGGTACACCAGCAGCAATGAGCCCAGGAAGCGACTGCGCCGGTGCCAGTGCAGAAAATGCGTCAGCGTGCCCCCGCAAAAACTATCGCCGTTGAGCACCAGCGCCAGCGGCGTGGCCAACTGCCCGGCGGCCAGCCGCACCGCCCCGGCGGTGCCCAGCGGCTGCTGCTCCCGGGAATACTGAAGCTGGACCGTGCCGTAACGGGGGCCCAGGGTCTGTTCCACCTGCTGGGCCTGGTAGCCGGTGCAGACGATGGCCCGGGGCACACGGGCTTCGATCAACTGGTCCAGCAGGTAATAGATGAACGGCCGCCCGGCCACGGGGGCCAGCACCTTGGGGCGGTCCTGGACCACGGGGCGCAGGCGCGTGCCCAATCCTCCGGCCAGGATGACCGCAGTCACTTGCCCGGGCAAACCGCTGGTAGCTGGAGAGGAAGGACTGCTCATTGTCGTTGCGTTTGTGGGACGTTGACGGGAACACAGGCAAGACAACAGCTCGACCTTGATTGCCGGGACGAAAAAATCAAGCGATTTTCACTTCCGGGGAGTTTTTCCAGGCCAGGCGGGGCAGCATGCGGTAGCCCTTGATCAGCTCCTGGATTCCCTGGTCCAGCGACCGCCGGGCCTCGAAGCCCGCTTCCCGCAGCCGCTGGTTGGAGACGATGTAGTTGCGTTTGTCCGGGTCGGAACCCACTTCGGCAAAGTGGTAGTAGAAGCGGGGCACGTACTGCTTGATCTTGGCTGCCAGTTCGGCCTTGGACAAGTTGGCCTGGTCCAGGCCCAGGTTGTAGGGGCGGCCGACCATCTGGGGAGCATGGTGGATGCAGTGGATCATGCAGTCGGCCACGTCGCGCACGTGGACGTAGTTCCGCTTGAAGTCTTTCTCGAAAATGCAAATCTGCCCGCCGGAGACGGCCTCGAACACGAAGTGATTGACCAGCAGATCGAGCCGCATCCGGGGCGACATGCCGAAGACCGTAGCCAGGCGCAGGGCGATGGTGTTTTCGTGGGCCAGCACCTCCTGCTCGCCCTGCACCTTGGTGCGTCCGTAGAGGGAGATGGGGTTCAGGGGCGAGTCTTCCGTGCAGTAGGTTTCGCCGGTGGTGGTGCCATAGCCGCTGTTGGTGTTGGGGTAGATGACCAGTTGCCGGGGGCTGCGCAGCCGCATCAGCAGGCGGATTGCTTCCAGGTTCACCTGGCGGGCTTCCCAGGGGTCGGCGTCGCAGGCATCGGCCCCGACGATGGCCGCCAGGGGGATGATCACGTCGGCCCCGGCCAGCAGCCGGCGCAACAGTTGCTCGTCGCGGGCATCTCCCCGGACGAAGTCGAATCGCTCGTCGGCGCACAGGTGGTTGAGGCTCTGCTGGCCGTAGAGCAGATTGTCCAGGGCCAGCACGCGGAATCCGGCCCGCAGCAAGTGTTCGCACAAGATGGACCCGATGTAACCGGCCGCGCCGGTCACCAGCACTTGTTGCGCCATGGCAGGGGGACTCCTTTCCCGTTTTCGCGGCTCGGCGGCTCGCTTCCAGGGGGCGTTGGCTTGCGAGGGGCCGTTTGTGATATCCGGCGGGTGCTAGCGGGGTCAAGAGCAGTTGGTTTTCTTTCTGTGCAGGGGAGGGTGCCAATCGGGGGGCTGATTTTTCCGGTTCCTTGGCGGGGCGTCGATCGCAGCAAGGGGAGCCGCACCCCCGCGGCGCTACCGTTTCCCGGCCGGCTCAGATAAAGTGGGAAGAAGGAACCGTGCCGGACTGGGAGAGCCGGAACGTGGGACCTTCTCTGCAGCACAGCATGCCATGAGTCTTTTTTCTACCGAAAAGGTGCCCGAGGGGGGCTTGGGCTCGTTCCGCCGGGCGGTGTGGAGCGGTCTGGGGGTGTTCCTGCCGCCGCTGCTGACGCTGGCCATTGTGCTCTGGGTGGCCAACTCGGTGCGTTACTACTTGCTGGCCCCGGTGGAGAACCTGGCCGCGTGGTTGATCGTTGAATCGACGGCCGACGTGCGCAGTCCGGCCACCTTGCCGGGTGCGGGACCGCCGCGGCGGCAGTTCGACGGCCGGCCGTTTCGCCGCACCAGCGACGATCAGTACGTTCCCGAGCTGGTGTTCCACACCGTGGTGAGCCGCCACGGCCACCAGCGAACCGGGGAGATGACCGCCCGGGAAATCTACTTCGAGTACGTCAAAATCCGCTACTTGAACCCCTGGCTGGTGGTGCCGGTGTTCCTGCTGGTGCTGGTGGTGCTGTTGTGGTTTTTGGGGCGTTTCATGGCGGCGGGCCTGGGGCGTTTTTTCTGGGAATCGCTGGAGCGGCTCATTGCCCGGGTGCCCCTGGTGCGCAACGTCTATTCCTCGGTCAAGCAGGTGACCGAGTTTTTGCTCAAGCAACGCGAAATCCGCTACACCCGCGTGGTGGCCGTGCAGTATCCCCGGCAGGGGACGTGGTCGCTGGGGTTTGTCACCGGGGACGGGCTGCGGGACGTGGAGCAAGCCACCGGCGAGCCGGTGTTGGCCCTGCTGGTGCCCACCAGCCCCATGCCCTTGACCGGCTACACGGTGGTGGTGCCGGCCAGCGAGGTGGTGGACTTGAACATGACTGTGGATCAGGCCCTGGAGTTTCTGGTCAGTTGCGGGGTGGTGATCCCTCCGGAACAATTGCCCCAACAGGCCCAGGGACGCTCGGCGGCTCGCCCGGCTGCGGAGACTTCCTGGGCGGCGGCTCCCCGGACCGCTACGGCCGCCTCGCCTTCGCAGGCCGAGCAAACACCCCCAACGGACGAGAACAGCCAACGTGACTAAGCTGCGACTGGCAACCCGAAAAAGCCCCCTGGCCCGGTGGCAAGCCCAATGGGTCGCCCAACGGCTCCAGCAAGCCGGATACGCCGCGGAGCTGGTATTTGTCACCACCCAGGGGGACCGGCAGCAAAGGGCTCCCATCGCCCGGCTGGGACGCCAGGGCGTGTTTACCCGGGAGATCCAGCAGGCGGTGCTTGAGGGCCGGGCCGACGTGGCCGTGCACAGCTTGAAGGACCTGCCGACCGAGCCGGTGCCCGGGCTTGTGTTGGCGGGGGTGCCGCAGCGGGGGCCGGTGCAGGACGTGCTCGTTTCCCGGACCGGGGTCCTGCTGGAGGAGTTGCCCTCCGGGGCGGTGATCGGCACCGGCAGCTTGCGCCGCCGGGCGCAACTGGCCAGGCGGCGAAACGACCTGCGATTCGTCTCTCTGCGAGGCAATGTCGATACCCGGTTACGCAAACTCCAGCAAGGAGAGTGCGACGCCCTGGTGCTGGCCGAGGCCGGTTTGCAGCGGTTGGGCCTGCAGGAGCACATCACGCAGCGGCTCCCTCTTGCGTGGCTTTTGCCCGCGGTGGGCCAAGGGGCCATCGGGCTGGAGTGCCGCTCGGAAGATGCCGCAGCGGCCAAAGCCCTGGCCCGAATCGACGACCCCGACACGCATCAGGCGGTGCTGGCCGAGCGGGCCTTGTTGCGCAGCTTGCGCGGGGGGTGTCTGGCCCCGGTGGCTGCCCTGGCCCAGGTGCTTCACGACCGATTGAGTCTCCAGGCGGTGGTGCTCAGCGGGGACGGGGAGCGGGAATTGCGGGTGAGCGTATCGGGCCAGGTGGAAGAGGCCGAATCGCTAGGGCGGCAAGCGGCCGACGAGCTGCTGGATCAGGGAGCCGCGGAGCTGATCGCCCAGGCGCGCCGCGAGGCTTGAACCGCCGCCAAGGGGCTCTCTTTTCCGCCAAAAAGGAAAAACGGCTCGACGGAAGCTCGCCGGCTTGCACGGATTGCTTGCAAGGAAGGTTTGGTGGTGGTTGGCGAACTTCAGCGAGCCGTTTTTTCCTGCCTCGATAAGGAGGCAATACTTCCTACTTCCTTTTTCAACTCCCCTTCTCAGCCCAAAAGCCATCAGTACGCCCGGCGCGGAACCGGACGATTGCTGCGGTAGCTGGGCGAGCGGAATGCCCGACGCGGAACCGGCCGGCGGAACACCGCCGTTCCGAGCGTCCGGGATTTGCGCGGCGGGGCTTGGCTGGTTTTTTCCGCTCCCGAGTCGGGGCTGGGAGGCATGGGGGAACCCTCGTACACTTCCGCCGGGGGGCTCACCGGCGGATGATCGCAGCAAGGGCCAGGAAACACCGGCCGCCACAATCGGGGCAGAAAACCGTGCCTGCAGGGAGAACACGGAACCTCCGCACAATACCCACAACCTGTTCCACAACCGGGGTGCAGCCAACCAAACAGGCTTTCCTTCAGCGCGTGCAGGGAATCGACCAGCGTCCAGCACCGCGAACACTCGTGGCAATACCCCTCCCAGCAACTCCCCCGAGGCCAACCGCACCGAGCACACGGACCCACCGGCAGATAGTCCCCGGGGGCTTCGTAATGCGGAGGGCCGTAGCTTGCCGGAGGGAGCTCCCCCTGTTGGGCCAAGGCCGGGCTGCCCAACCACATCATGCCCACTCCCACCACGCACCAGATCAACTTGGACATTCTCATACTCTCCGGGCAAGAAGGACGGGAACGCGGGTGCATCCTGTTGGCGGATAACCCGATTCTTCGGAACAACTCGGCGAGGCGGGAACAACCCCGCGATTCGCTCTTCCCTATCGACTCGCCGGGAAAGGACTGACCAGAGGAAACGATACGGCCGGAAAAGATTTGTCGTTTATGCTAAACACTGCAGCTTCCGCAGATTCTCGGCCGATTCCCGCATTGAGTCGGCCCGGTTCTCCTCCGCCTCCCGCCGGAGCAAGAGCCGCAAAGTGCTCGCCCTGCGCTTTTCCCGGGGACGGCTTTGGTCGCTTACGGGTTGCAGGCCCAAAAGGCACCAGGGGCGCTTTCAGCGTGCCTCCCCGGTCTCCGGCGGCAGCGAAGCCATTGCGGGAGTGCGGTGCAGGCGCTGCCAGAGCATGCGAGCCGCCCGATGGTCGGGCACTTGGCTGAGCAGTCCGGCCAGTTCCTGGCGTGCCCGTTCCACCTGGCCGGTTTGCCAGTAGGCCAAGGCCATCCAGTACAGCCCTTGCGGATCCGACCAGCCGCGTTGCCGGGCCTGTTGCCACACCAGCAAGGCGTCCTGCAACCGCCCCAGCTCGTAATACACTCGCCCTTTCCAGGCCAGCAGTTCCAGCGGGGGCGGCTCGTCCTGCAAGGACTCCTCCCGACGTTGCAGGGCCAGCAAGCAATGATACAGATGTTCCTCTCGCCGGGGGTTGCCGGAGCGTTGGGCAAGCTGCCAATGCGTTTGGGCCAATTCCAACAGCGTGGCGGCGCTCTCCGGCTCCAGGTGCAACATCTGGCAGTAATCGGCCAGGGCCTCTTCAAAGCGTCCCAGGCTGTAGAACACTCCAGCCCGCAGCCGCCAGGCTCGGGCCGACTGGGCGTCCAGTTGCAGTGCAGCATGGGCGTCCCGCCACGCCGCTTCCAGGTGGCCCAGGGCCAGATGATACTCCCCCCGGCGAACCAGCAACTCCGCATGCGGGCCGACTAACCGGAGGGCTTGCTGGAGCTGCACCAGGGCCTCCTGGTGGCGTTTGCGGGCCCAGAGCACCTCGGCCCACTGAACTCGGGCATCGGGATCATAGGGGCACTGTTGCACGGCGGCTTGGAGCAAGCGGTGGGCTTGTTCCAGTTCTCCGCGGGCCTGGGCGGCCTGCGCCTGGGTGGTCAGCCGCCGGGAGAGGATCAGGGCATCGGGAGCCGGATCGGGTCGCAGCGGCCACCAGCTGCAGCCGGAGAGCAGCACCAGCCAAAACCCCAGTGCCGACAGCGCGGCACGTCGTCCCGGCATAATCGCAATCGGCGACGCCATGCAGGTTGGATTTCCGTAGGATTCCGCAGTGGGCGACCCGGCCAAGGGCAAGCACAAGCCGCGGTACTTTACCGGGTCGCAAAACCCAGGACAAGACGATCTGAGCCGCCCTCCCCGCGAATGCCAGCAATGCCAGCAAAAGGCTGCAATTCTCGCTCGGATAGAGTATCCTGGTAGTACTCTGCCATCCGCGACGCGCCCCACAAACACCACAAATGCTGGCCTTTGCACCTTTGCCGGAAAGGAGAAATCCAACATGACTCGTCCAATCAGTCGCCGCCGGGTGTTGAAAACCCTCAGCGTGGGCGTGGGCTTTTGGAGCTTCGGGGTGGCTCCTTCTCGGGCCGACAAAAGCCCCAACGAAAAACTCAACATCGCCTGCATCGGCGTCGGGAACCGCGGGGCAGCCAATGTGGCCGGGGTGCGCAGCGAAAACATCGCTTACCTGTGCGACGTGGACGACCGCCAAGGCGGCAAGACCTTCCAGCAGTACCCCAAGGCCAAAAAGTATTACGACTTCCGCCGCCTGCTGGACAAGGAACACAAGCACATCGACGCGGTGGTGGTCAGCACGCCGGATCATACCCATGCTCCGGCCACCGCGATGGCCTTGCAGTTGGGCAAGCCCGTCTATTGCGAAAAGCCGCTGACACACACGGTCTTCGAGGCCCGTCGCGTGGCCCAACTGGCCCAGCAGGCCAAGGTGGCCACGCAAATGGGCACGCAGATCCACGCCGGGGAGAACTATCGCCGCGTGGTGGAGATCATCCAGGCCGGCACCATCGGCCCGGTGCACGAAGTGCACGTGTGGGTGGCCAAGGCCTGGGGCGGCGGCGATCGGCCCAAGCAAACTCCCCCGGTGCCCAAGACGCTCAAGTGGGACCTGTGGCTGGGCCCGGCCCCCTACCGCCCCTACCACCCGGCCTATGTGCCCTTCAACTGGCGCCGCTGGTGGGATTTTGGCAACGGCACCCTGGGCGACATGGCTTGTCACTACATGGACCTGCCGTTTTGGGCTCTGGGCCTGCGGCACCCGGAAACGATCCAGGCCCAGAGGTCGCCCCTGCACCCGGAAACCTGCCCGCTGGGACTCCAGGTGGAATACCACTACCCGGCCCGCGGAAACCAGCCCCCGGTGAAGCTCATCTGGTACGACGGCAACCGGATTCCGAAAACCCTGTTCGGGCACAAGATGCCGGGAGCGGGGGTGATGTTCGTGGGCAAGGAGGGCCAGATGTATGCCAACTACAGCACCTACCGCTTGTTCCCGGAGGAGAAGTTCCGCGGCTTCGAGCCGCCGCCGCGGACCATTCCCCGCTCGATGGGCCATCACCGGGAGTGGATCCACGCCTGCAAGACCGGCGCCTCGACCACCTGCCACTTCGGCTACGCCGGCCCGCTGACCGAGGCCGTGCTACTGGGCGTGGTGGCTTTCCGCAGCGGCCAGAAGCTGCGCTGGAACCACCAGGAGTTCACCACCGGCAACGACCAGGCCGACCGGATGCTGCACAAGGAGTACCGCTCGGGCTGGAAACTGTAATGCCCCGGTGGAAAAAGCCCGCCGATCACGCCCCAGGCCGCATGCAGCGGCCTGGGTTTTTGTTTTGATCAGGCGGCGAGCCACAGTCGTTGTTCACCGGCCAGCGGCATCGTCGAGCGCGCCAAGCTCCCGGCGAGCCGCGTGCGTGAGCACGCGGTTGGTGTGGCCGCTGGCGCTGGTTCTTGCAGCCGCCAGCCGTGGGCGTAGTACGTGTTTAGCGTGCCGGCACAAGACAGAGCGTTTCAGCTCAAAAAAGCAAGCAGATTTTTCTGTGGCGAGCCCCCGGCTTTAGCCGGGGGAGAGCCGAATAAGCGCATTGCGTTTTTTTCTCCGCGAGCTTACGGTGCGCGGCTGGCCAACCGCCGGCTGACGCCGGCGGCTCGCCGTCCCCCCACGCCCCACGCTCTCCGCCGACTGAAGTCGGCGGCTCGCCGTGCAACCGCCGGCTGACGCCGGCAGCTGGCCGGTTGCAAGAATAAATAAACGCTTTTTCTCGCACTGGTGCGGAAGCACCACCGCAAGACCCAAGACCCAAGACCCAAGACCCAAGACCCAAGACCGCGCAGGCCGCACGCCGACGCCGATTCTCCCCGCACTAACGTGCGGGGCTCCTCAAGACCCAAGACCCAGGACCCAAGACCCCAGACCCACGGCCCAAGACCTCCCGGGATTCCGTTTGCACCTCTTTCCGGCAGCGCCTAGGATCAGACACACCGGGAAACGACCGCGGAGCCTGGCGATGCGTTTTGCCGGGGGAAGCGGTCGTGGAGCCACCCTCATGCCCCAGCGGAACAGAAAGGCACCTTGCGATGTTACAACGCCGGAAACCCCTTGCCTTGGCTTGCAGTGTCTGGGTGTTGGTCCTTGGCCTGGAACCAAAACTCCCGGGGCAGGAAAAGCTGCCTGAGTTCGTCCCCCGCTCGGTGGTGCCGGGGGCGGCGCAGTACCGGGCGGCCGGGCAGGTGGTGGAGCCGGAGCCCAACGGGCAGATTCACCTGGAGGCCGAAGAGTTCAACTTGCGCGGCTCCACCTGGCAGCGGAAGACCTACGGGGAGAACTTCTATGTTTCCACCTTCGCCGTCACGTTCCTGAGCCGCCGGGGTTTCCTGGCCGCTCCGCCGCAGGCCCAAGGGGGCGTGGCCCAGGTCCGCTTCCGCGTGCCCAAGGCGGGCAACTACTTCGTACTGGTCCGCTATGAGGCGGCCTATCGCTTTCACACCCAGTTCCGCGTCGAGGTGGAACAGGCCGGGCAGGTGAAGCTGCGGCGGGTATATGGGTCGCTGGAGAACCTGCGGCTGTGGCCGTTTCGGCGCGGGCTGCAAAAGGACCTCACCTGGCCCTGGGGGGCCAACGAACAGATCGTCTGGGAAGGACTCCAGGTGCGGGTGCCGCTTGAGGCGGGTGTGGCCACGCTGCGGCTGGTGGCCGTCAAGCAGCCCCAACCGGCCACCTGGCGCCACGTGGATTGCATCCTGCTCACCACCGACGAGGAAGAGATCAAGCGGCAGCGTGCCGGGGCCTACTATCTGCCGCTGGACGGGATGCTCACCCAGGCCGGCGACGTTTGGGCCCGGGTGGAGAACCACTCCGTGGGCGCCTTGCAAGTGACGCTGCCTCCCTGCGTGCAGCATTCCCCCTACTGGGTGCATGTGCGGCGGTGGAAGCCCAAGCAGGTAATGCTCGACCCGGGCGAGAAGTCCCAGTGGATCGAAGTGGGGTCGCTTCTGGACTGTTTCAACCACAGCGTGTGGAAGCCGCGGTTTCGCTCGATCAACGGGCCGCGGGACTACTCGCTGCACCTGGCCGTGCGCGACGCCGGGGGGAGATTGCGCCCGTTTTTCAGTCGCCGTAGCAACCAGGAGGAGTTCCCGCTTTACGTGGACGGGGCGCTGCGCTACGTGCAGCACGTGATGCCCACCCGGCAGGCCTTGCCGGAGCTGCTTTCCTACCTGCAGCAGCGGGCCTCCCGGGAGCGGCTGCCTTGGCGGCGGCCGCAGCACGTGCCCATCTACTGCTACACATTCGCTCCCATCCCGGGCGATCAAGACTACAACGCCCAGTTGCGGCGATGGGTGGAGTTGTTCCCGCTTTCTCTTACCGACATGAGCCGCCCCGGCACGCCGGAAAAACCCCGCGGCTACATCGACGTGCGCCGCGTGCCCACCGACAAGCTGGAGGCATATTGCAAAAAGCTCGTCCAAGAAGGTAACGCCCGACGCGTGCTGGTGGTAAGCCTGGGGGACGAGATCGCCTTGCCGCGGGCTCGTCAGGACCAGGACGAACCTTTCCGCCGCTGGTGCCAGCAGCAGGGACTCAAACCCGCCGACGTGGTGCCCGGGGCCACGGACTGGCAGGCAGTGAAGTTCACTCCGCCGCCGGACCGGGACCAGGAGCCGCGCCGCTTCTACTACACGCGGCGCTACCTTCAGGACTACGGCATCCAGGAGATCAAAAAACGCACCGACATCCTCCGCCGCTACCTGCCTGCGGCGGGGATCGGGGCCAACTACTCGCCCCATCATGGCTTCCACTACCTGGGCGAAGTGCACAAGTGGGTGCACGTGTTCCGCCGCCAGGGGATGACGCTGCCCTGGAGCGAGGACTACATCTGGCAAACCCCCGTGGCTTCCCAGCAGGTGAACTCCCTGGGGCTGGACTTGTTTCGCTGCGGGCTGCGTGGGCAGCAGGATCAGCGGATCCTCTACTATGTGATGCCCCACTGGCCCGGCAACACCCCCCAGAGCTGGCGGCGGCTGTTCTATGCCTGCCTGGGTCACGGGATGAAGATAGCCAACTTGTTCGAGTTCCGTCCGCTGCCGGTGGCCTATACCGAAAACTACGTGAACCACCCGGAAACCTACTGGGAGGTGCTCCGTACCACGCGGGAGCTGGCCACGTTCGACGACATCATCGCCACGGGGCGCGTGGTGCCGGGCAACGTGGGCTTGTGGTTCTCCCGCACCGGCGATATCTGGCTGGACTATAAGGAGCCCTACGCCGCCGAGAAACGCACCTTGTACGTGGCCCTGCGGCAACTACAACTGCCGCTGGAAGTGGTGGTGGAGGCCGACGCCGAGGCAGGCCGCCTGGCCCCGTTTCGCGTCATCTACATGGCCGAACGCCACGTGACCCGACGGGGGGCCCAGGCGCTACTGGCGTGGGTCCGCGGCGGGGGGCGGCTGTTTCTGCTGCCCGGGGCCGGCTCGCGTGACGAGTTCAACCGGCCGCTGGATACGCTTTACGGGCCGCTGGGCGGGGTGCCCCCGCTGCATGTGGATCAGCGGGTGCCGCTTCGCTTCGTCAAACAAGACCTGCCCTTTGCCCCGGCGGTGGCCCGGGTGGAAAAAGACGCTAAAAAGGGGCACGGCCGTTTTGCCGTCTATGGGGCCCGGGCCGAGCTTCGCCCCGGCCAAGGCGTGGAGGTGCTGCAACGCTTCGCCGGCGGGGGGCCGGCCTTGTGCCGGGCCGAGGTGGGCCGGGGGGCCATCTACTACTGCGGCTACCTGCCGGCGCTGGCTGCGGTGCGGCCGTCGATTGCCCGCCTGCCCGTCACCCGCGGCGGCACGATGGACTCGCCCAGCCACTCGGTGCCCACGCGCTGGGAGCCTGCGGCGCTGGCTGCGCTACAAGCCCCGGCGGCCGGACTCACCCTGCCGGTGGAAGCCCGGCCCGGGCTGGTGGAGTGCTGCCTGGTCCAGTCGCCCCGGGGAACGGCCCTGGTGCTCGTAGGTTGGAAAAACGCCCCCGTAGATGCCACCGTGGTGCTGCGGCACAAGGTGCCCACTGCGCGGGTGGAGACGGCCACCGGCGAGCCGCTGGAGATGGTACCGCAGGAGGACGGGTCGTTGCGGCTGAAGCTGCGTATCCGCTACGCTGAGGCGGTGATCTTCCGGCCCCGGTAGGGGGATGCCCCACGCTTGGTCCCACCGCCGCTTGCCCCGGGCCGGGTCCAAGTGGGGCTTGGAGCCGGATGGGATATTCCCAGCGGCCGCCCTGCCAAGGGGATTTCGTTGCATCCCGATCAGGGGCTGCCTAGGATAAACCGGCGCCGGGGAAGGATTCGGCGTGCGGCCTGCGCCGCGCGCTGCCTGCGCCGGGCGAGCCCCGAGCTTCAGCTCGGGGAGGGCTTGGAGGCGTGGAGGCTTGGAGGGATGGCGAGCCGCCGGCGTGAGCCGGCGGTTGAACAGCGAGCCGCCAGCTTCTCAGCTGGCGGAGAAGATCGACATGCGTTTTTTCTTGGCTCTCCGGGCGGCTAAAGTCCGGGGCTCGCCAAAGCAAGAAAAAACGCCGACTCACATACCAACCGGCCAGCCGCCAGCAGCGAATAGCGAGCCGCGGGCGTTAGCCCGCGGTTGCTTGAAAAAACGATAGAGCCGCACACTCACGCACCCGGGTTGTATGGGGAATGCGACGGCTTGCCAAAGAGGGCTGCAACAAAGGGCAAAAACCATGACATGTGGGCACGGCAAGATGCACGGGTTGGTTTATCTCGCTCTGGTGTCGGCCCTGGGGACGGCCCAGGCGGTGGCCCAGCCGCCGCTGCCGCGATTTGCTCCCCGGCCCGTGGCTCCCCAGGCGGCCCGATTCCGCGCCACCGGCCAGGTGGTGCCGGCCCGGCCCGACGGGATGATCCACCTGGAAGCCGAGGAGTTCCGCGTGCTGCGGGGTCCGTGGCAGGCCAAGAGCTACGGGGAAAACTTCTACGTTTCCACCTTCGCCGTCACGTTCCTGAGCCGCAAGGCGTTCCTGGCCGCCCCGCCGCAAGCCCAGGACGCCGTGGCCGAAATCCGCTTTCAGGTTCCCCGGACCGGAAACTACCTGGTGCTGGCCCGGTATGAATCGGCCTATCGCTACCACACGCAGTTTCGCGTGGTGGTGGAGCAGCAGGGGAAGGTGAAGCTGAGTCGCATCTATGGGTCGCGGGACAACGTGCGCATCTGGCCCTTCGGCCGCCGCCTGCAAAAAGACCTTACCTGGCCCTGGGGCGCCAACGAGCAGATCGTCTGGGAAGGACACGACGTGCGGGTGCCGTTAGAGGCAGGCACGGCCACCCTGCGGCTGGAAGCCGTGGCCCAGCCCAACCCCGCCACCTGGCGCCACGTGGACTGCCTGCTGCTGACCACCGACGAAGAAGAAGTCCAGCGGCAACTGCGCCACGCCCGCTACCTTCCGCTGGACGGGCTGCTGACCCAGGCCGGAGACGTGTGGGCCCAGGTGGAAAACCACTCCCGCGGCACCCTCCAGGTGACGCTGCCCAACTGTATCGCCCACTCCCCCTACTACGTCCACCTGCGCACCTGGAAGCCGCGCCGGGTGGTGCTCAAGCCGGGAGAAAAGTCCCCCTGGGTGGAGATCGGCTCGTTGCTGGACGGGTTGAACGAGTCGGTGTGGATTCCCCGCTTCGCCAGCCAGAACGGCCCCCTGAACTACACGCTCCGCCTGGCGGTGAAGCAGGCCGATGGGAAGCAGCGCTACGTGTTCAGCCACCGGGGGGAGGAGGAGCAGTTGGGGCTTTACGTCTCGGGAGCCATGCGCTACCACCCCCTGGTAATGCTCCGCACCGAGGCGCTGCCGGAGCTTTTGGACTACCTGGACTATCGGGCCCGGGAAATGCAACTACCCCCGGGGCGGCTCCAGTTGTTCCCGCTTTATGCGCACCGTTCGTTTGCCCCGATCCAGGGTAACCCGGCGTACAATCGCCTGGTGCGGCAGTGGTGGGAGCTGTTTCCGCTGTGGCTGCCCGGCACCGATCGGCCCGGCACGCCGCAGCAGCCGCGGGGCTACATCGACGTGCGCCACATCCCCACCGAGCAGTTGGAAGCGTATTGCCGCAACCTGCAGCAGCAGGGGGTGGCCCGGCTCATCCGTGTGGTGAGCCTGGGGGACGAGATCGGCCTGGCCGTGCCTCGGGAGGGACAGGACGAGCCGTTCCGGAAGTTTCTGCAGCAGCTAGGGCTCAAGCCCCAGCAGGTGGTGCCCGGGGCCAAAAGCTGGCAGCAGGTGAAGTTCACCCCGCCGCCGGACCCGGACCAGGAACCACGCCGCTACTACTACGCCCGGCGGTATGCCCATCACTACGGCATCCAGGCCATTAAAGTGCGCACCGACATCCTCCGCCGCTACCTGCCTGCGGCGGGGATCGGGGCCAACTACTCGCCCCACCAGGACGTGCCCTACCTGGGCCGGGTGCACAAGTGGATTCACGTGTTTCGCCGCCAGGGGATGACGCTGCCCTGGAGCGAAGATTACTGCTGGCAGGTGCCCATCGTCTCGCCCCAGCTCAACTCGCTGGGACTGGACATGTTCCGGGCGGCGTTGCGGGGCACGCGGCAGCGAGACATCAAGTACTACGTGCTGGCCCACCACCCGGGCAACCACCCCTTGGCCTGGCGGCGGCTGTTCTATGCCGCCTTGGGGCACGGGATGACCATCGCCAACGTCTATGAACTGCAACCCTTGCCGGTGGGCTACACCGAAAACTACTGCAACCTGCCGGAGACGTACTTTCAGGTGCTGCGGGCCGCCCGGGAACTGACGCGGTTCGAGGACATCGTCGTCGCCGGCCGCGTGCCGCAGGGGAACGTCGGCCTGTGGTTCTCCGAGGTGGCCGACATCTGGCACGACGACCGCCCGCCCCTGGCAGCCGAAAAACGCACCCTCTACGTGGCCCTGCGCCAGTTGCAGCTCCCGCTGGAAGTGGTCACCGAGGAGGAAGCCGTGGCGGGCAAGCTGGCCCCTTATCGCGTGCTTTACGTCACCAGCCGGCACATCAGCCGCCGGGGAGCCGAGGCGTTGTTGGACTGGGTGGAAAAAGGCGGGCGGCTGTTCCTCTACCCGGCAGCCGGTTCCCGCGACGAATTCAACCAGCCGCTGCCGCTGCTTTACCAGCCGCTGGGGATCAAGCCGCCGGAGCTGGAAGTGGAGCCGCAAGTGCGGATCGACTTTGTGAAGCAGGACCTGGCCTTCGCCCCGGCCGTGGGTCGGGTCTTCCCGGCAGAAAAAGGTAAGGAGGCGTTTGCCGTCTATGGAGCCAAAGCCCCGCTGGGCAGCCCGCCCCAGGGCGAGGTGCTGCAACGCTTCCAGGACAAGCAGGCCGCCTTGTGCCGGGTGAGCCTGGGGCGGGGGGAGATTTACTACTGCGGCTACCTGCCGGCCCTGGCTGCCGTGCGGCCCAGTGCCAGGCAAGTCCCGCCGACCCGGGGCGGCGAGCTGGACGGCCCCAGCCACTCCACCCCCACGCGCTGGCAGCCCGAGGCGCTGGCCGTGCTGAAGCTCCCGGCCGCCGAGCTGAAGCTGCCTGTGGAAGCCACCCCCAGGCAAGTGGAAACCTGCCTGATCGACTCCCCCCACGGCACCGTCCTGGTGCTGGTGGCCTGGGACTGCTGGCCGCGGCATGCCCGCGTGGTGCTGCGGCGGCCCGTGCCGCTGGGCCGGATCGAAACGGCAAGCGGCACGCCGGTCCGGGTGACCCATCACCCCGACGGAACCCTGGAGCTGCTGCTGCGGGTCGATTACGCCGACGCGGTGATCTTCCGGCCCGAGTAACCAAACCGGACTCCCTGTTGCCTCGTCCCGACAACCCGTTCCCCTATCCTCACCAGGAGAACCAGACCATGAAACGGCTCACCATCGCTGCCACCGTCCTGGTTGTGCTGGCCGCGGCGGCGGCCTCCCAGGCCGAGGAGCTGGTGGCTCCCGGCGCCCGGGTGCAGAAGCTGGCCGGGGGCTTTCGCTTCACCGAAGGACCGGCCGCCGACGCCCAGGGAAACGTCTATTTCTCCGACATCCCCAACAATCGCATCCACATCTGGACCCTGGACGGCAAACTCAAAACCTTCCGTGAAAACTCCGGCGGGGCCAACGGGCTGTTCTTCGACGCCCAAGGGCTGCTTATTGCTTGCGAGGGCCGTGCCAGACGCCTTACCGCCAGCACCCCCCAGGGCAAACTCACCGTGCTGGCGGCCCACTACCAGGGCAAGCGGTTCAACAGCCCCAACGACTGCTGGGTCGATCCCCAGGGCGGCATCTACTTTACCGATCCTCGCTACGGGGCGATGAACGACCTGGAACTGCCCGGCTTCTGGGTCTTTTACATCACCCCGGACCGCAAGCGGGTCCTCAAGGTGATCGACGACCTGGTCAAGCCCAACGGGATCATCGGCACCCGCGACGGCAAGCGGCTCTACGTGGCCGACCCCGGCGACAACAAGACCTACGTTTACGAGATTCTGGGTCCGGGGAAGCTGGGGCGGCGGAAGCTCTTCGCTCCCCGAGGCTCCGACGGCATGACGCTGGATGAACGGGGCAACTTGTACCTGACGCGCGACAAGATTTACGTCTATTCCCCCCGCGGGAAACTCATCGCCACCATCCAGGTGCCGGAGGTGCCGGCCAACGTCTGCTTTGGTGGTGCGGACCGCAAGACGCTGTTCATCACCGCCCGCCGCGGCCTCTACCGTCTGCGGATGCAAGTTCGCGGGATGTATTGAACCACCGCGGAAGAAGCCGAAAACGAAACAAGGCGTGTCGGGGGAGCCGCAGTCTGGCTCGCTGGAGTTTTTGGAGTGTGGAAGCTTGTTTCCGCTCATGTGTGCTCCAGCTTGCTGGAGCAGAAAAAAGCGGCGGCAGACGGCCGCACTCCACATTGGCCAGCCGCATCGTCGAGCACGCAAAGCCCAAGGCCAGCCGCGTGCCTGGCCTGAGCACGCGGTTGTTTTGCCGTTGGGGCTGTTCTTGCAGCCGCAAGCCGTGGGCGTAGTACGTGTTTAGCAGCCCGTTGAAAAACGCATGTACGGGAGGGCGAGGCTCCTGCCGAGCCGCTTTTTTTCAGAAAATACGTCTAGTCCTGTGACGCGATTCCGTATCGAGGAACATTCTTCAACGGGCTGTTAGCGTGCCAGCACAAAACGGTGTGTTTCCAGAGCAAAAAGAGTCGATTTTTGTCCGGCGAGCCCCCGGCTTTAGCAGCCCGTTGAAAAACGCATGTACGGGAGGGCGAGGCTCCCGCCGAGCCGCTTTTTTCAGAAACTGCGACAATTCCAAAAACCAGTTTCGGCTTGACGAGGACTTCTTCAACCGGCTGTTAGCCGGGGGAGAGCCAGGAAAAAACGCATGTCGATCTTCTCCGCCGACTGAAGTCGGCGGCTCGCTGGTTGTAAAAACCGGCGCTTGTTCCGGCTTCGGTGCGGAAGCACTGCCGCAAGCCCCAAGCCCCCGCGCCCCCAAGCCCCCGGAGCGGAAGCTCCGACGCAAGGCGCACGCCGCACGCCGCACGCCGTTTTACTCTCTCTCTCCCCCCGCTGACGCGGGGGGCTCTTGTTGGGCAAATTGACGCTTTTTCTTGCAACGGAACGGAAGCTCCAAGGCAAGGCGCACGCCGTACGCCGATGCTGTCTCTCTCCGCAGTGACGTGCGGGGCTCCTCAAGACCCAAGACCCACGACCCAAGCCCCAGACACTGACGTGCGCACGCTCCTCCGCGGGCTGACGGTGCGCGGCTCGCCTCGCCCTCCACGCCTCCACGCCCTCCCCGAGCTGAAGCTCGGGGCTCGCCTCGGTGCGGCTGCACCCGACCAAGATCCAGGACTCAAGACCCACGACCCAAGCAAGCGGGCTTTTGCTTGCACGCGGCCGCCGGGGGTGGCAAATTGGAACCGGTTTCTGCCAAGCGTTGGCGTTTACCGTGCCAGGAGAAACAATGCGAAACAATCTGTCCGGTTCCGTTTCCAAGGAGGACAGGATCATGCGATCCCCCTTGGTGTTTTCGCTGCCGGTGTTGCTGCTGGTGGCCAGCCCGGCCCTGGCCCAGCAGTTGCCCGTGGTCCAGGACGTGGAGTTCCAGCCCTTGGCCGCCCAGGCCCGCCGAGTCGTGACGGCGTTGGAGGAGATGCTCGGGGAGCCGCTTTCGCCCCAGCAGAAGAAGGCCTTCCAGCAGGCGCTGCAAAATCCCGACTCCCGCAAGGGGGTGGTGGCAATCCAGAAGGTGCTGGATCCGCTCTGCCTGGCCGGGGTGCACATCAACCCC
>JALSGI010000316.1 GCA_026982835.1 Planctomycetota bacterium
TATCGAAAAAACAATATCCTAGCGCGGGTTGGCCAGTTGGCGGATTTGTTCGGCCAGCTCCTGGTCGCGTTGGCCGCTGCGCAGCTTTTCGATGATCTGGTAGAGCACGGCCGCTTCGGCCTCGGTTTTGAAGGCGGTAACGATCTTGGCCCGCTTCGCAGGCGGCAGCCGCCGCAGCACCTCCACGACCCAGTCCCCCTTGTCGTCGTTCCAGGCGCGCAGCAGTTGGTCCTTGGCCTGATTGGGCTTCAGGCTGCCCAGCAACTGCACGGCCTCGGCCACCGCTTCTGCCTTCTGGCCGCTTTCCCATTGCTGGAGCTGTTGCTGGAAGGCCCGAGTGGCCCGACGCTGAGCCTCCCGGTCCTCGCGCAGTTGCTGGAACTTCACTTGCAACCGCAGGGCCTGCTGGTCCAGGGCGTTTTGCCGCAGCTCCAGCTTGCGCAGGCGTACTGCGCGGGCTTTTTCCAATTCTTCCAGCGAAGGGCCGGGGCCCAGCGGTCCTGGCTCCTTCGGCGTCGGCGGGGGGAGCTGCAGGTCGTAGGCCACGGCCAGCATGCGGGCGATCTTCTCCTTGCTCAGATTGCCCTGGGAGACCAGATACCCGGCCATGAGCAGCACGGCCAGGCCCGTGGCCCCTAGCAACAACAGCACTCCTCGGGCGAAGGCTCCGATCATGGCAAGTGCTCCCGGTAACCCAGACGGTTGGCGATTTCATCCAGCACCTGTTGCTGGCGGCGCAGTTGCTCGCGGTGGTGGCGCTGGTGTTGTTTTTCTTTCAAGCGCTGGAGCACCCGCAGTTGCCGATCCGCCTCGGCCAGCAACAGGCGGCGACGCTGGATCTCCTGGCGGAGTTGTTCCCCTTGCTGTTCCAGGTGTTGTTTTTGGGCGGCAAGCACCAGTTGGTGCCGCGTGGCATCCAGCAGCCGGTCCAGGTTCAGTGGCCCGACGCCGCTGCGGCGCTGCTTCTGCGCCTGGTCGATCTCCTGCTGAAGCTGGTCGATGCGCTGCTGTAGTATTCGTTCGGCTTGCAGGGCCTGGGCCAGTTCCTGCCGGCGCAGGTCGCGGCGGCTGGCGGCCAGCCGCAGCAGGCTTTCCAGGCGGAAGCGGAATCGGGCCATGGGTCTTTTTCTCAGTGGATGGCGAGCCGCGGTTTCAGCGTGCGTATTGTTTCCAGCAAACCTGTTTTGTTCCTGCTGCGGTGCGGAAGCACCACCTCATCCCCCCAAGCCTCCACGCCCCCACCGCCTCCGGGAGCTTACGCTCCCGGCTCGCAGTTGGTTGTGTCAATGTTTTTCGGTGTGGCTAGCATTTTTATGCTTCTTCGGCTCGGCGGGAGGCTCGCCCTCCCGCTCCCGCGGCTGAAGCTGCGGGCTCGCCGAACGTGCCTGTTCTTGCCCTGGAGCGGAAGCTCCGGGAGGGCGAACCTCCTGGTGAGCCGGAGGTTTACTTTGCGCGTTGTTTTCCACAAGCTCGTTTTGTTCTTGCCAGGTGCGGAAGCACCACCTCATCCCCCCAAGCCTCCACGTCTCCACCGCCTCCGGGAGCTTACGCTCCCGGCTCGCCGGGGGCAGGATTACGTTTTTGCCGCGGTAGCTTGTTGCTGGGTTTGCTTGACGGTTTGCAGGATTTGCTCCAGGGCGGCTTGGGCCTGGGCCAGGTCGCTGGGCTGCTCGACAGGTTGCTGCAAAAAGGCGTTGATGGCCTCGCGCATGCGGATGGCCAGGTCCACCTGGGGATCGCTCCCCTGGCGGTAGGCGCCGATGGTGATCAGGTCTTCGTTGTCTCGATACACGGCCAGCAGCCGCCGCACCCAGGCGGCCGCTTCGTTCTGCTGGGGCGTGGCCAGCCGGGGCATCAGGCGGCTGATGCTCTCCAGCACGTCGATAGCCGGAAAATGCCCGCGGGAGGCCAGCTGCCGACTCAGCCACACGTGGCCGTCGAGCAGTCCCCGCATGGTGTCGGCCACCGGCTCCTGGAAGTCGTCTCCTTCCACCAGCACAGAGAAGAAGGCGGTGATGCTTCCTCGCGGGGCGGTGCCGGCCCGTTCCACCAGCTTGGGCAGGGCGGCAAACACCGAGGGGGGATAGCCGCGGGTGGCGGGCGGCTCTCCGGCCGAAAGTCCCAGCTCCCGCAAGGCCATCGCGTAGCGGGTGACCGAATCCACCAGCAGCAGCACGCGGCGGTCCTGGTCGCGGAAGTATTCGGCCACGGCCAAGGCCAGTTGGGCGGCGCGGATGCGCAACGGGGCCGGTTGATCGCTGGTGGCCACCACCACCACGGAGCGAGCCAGCCCTTGCGGCCCCAGCTCGCTTTGCAAAAACTGGTTCACCTCCCGTCCCCGTTCGCCGATCAGGGCGATGACGTTCACGTCGGCCGAGCAGTACCGGGCCATCATGCCCAGCAGCGTGCTCTTGCCCACGCCGGAACCGGAAAAGATGCCCATCCGCTGCCCCACCCCGCAGGTGAGCAGCCCGTCGATGGCCCGAATCCCCGTGGAAAGCGGCTCCTGGATCACCGGGCGTTGGGTGGGCTGGGGCGGAGGGGCCTCCAGGGCCGCGCGGTGGGGCAGAAGCGGCGGGGGCATCTGGTCCAGCGGGCGGCCCAGGGCGTCGATCACTCGCCCCAGAAGCTCCGGGCCCACCTTGGCCCAACGCTGCGAACGCTTCAGCCGCACGGGGTCTCCGGGGCGCACCCCCTGGGGCACTTCCAGGGGGATCATCAGTGTTTCGTGCTCGCGAAAGCCCACCACTTCGGCCAACAGCGGCGGCAAGCTGCGCCGTTGCACTTCGATCATCGCTCCCAGGGGGACCGGACACCCTCGGGCCACGAGCACCGGCCCTTGGGTGCGGACGACCTGGCCGCGGATGTCGGCCGTGGTGGTACCGCGAATTTGTTCAATCAGCTCATCCATCGGCGGCTTTCAAAAATACCCCTTCGGCACGAGCTTCCTGCAGCAAGCCGCAAGCGTGAGCTTGCGGAGTGTTTTGGAAACCGGCAATCGGGGCTATCCCAACTCTTCCAACATGCGCTGCAATTGGGTTTGCAGCTGCTGGTCCACCGTGCCCCAGGCGGTGTGGAGCACGGCCCCGCCCGGCTCCACCTGCGGATCGGCCTGAAGCTGGAACCGGGCCGCGGGAAGCACTTTTTGGGCCAACAGCTCCACCTGCTGGCCCAGGGCTTCCACGTCGCGGGGGTGCATGCGGACCACCACTTGCGGGCTGCCGGCGGCGGCCGCCGCCAGGGTCTCTTGCACCCACTGCAAGGTGATCTCCGGGCGCTGCTCCAACTCCCGTCGGAGGATCTTCTCGGCAATGGCCACCGCCACCCGCAGCGCGTTTTGCTGCCAGTGTTCCAGCCACTGGCTACGGGCCTGGGTCAGTTGGTTCACCGCCTGCTCCAGCGCCGGCAGCAGGGTTTGCAGCCGCTGGTTCAGTTGGGCCTGGACCTCTTGCTGCACTTGCTGCT
>JALSGI010000317.1 GCA_026982835.1 Planctomycetota bacterium
ACACACTGGTGTTTGTTCGGCTCTCCCCGGGCTAAAGCCCGGGGCTCGCCGGACAAGAATCAACTCTTTTGCTCTGGAAACGCTCCGTCTTGTGCTGGCACGCTAAACACGTACTCAGCCAGCGGGAAAAATAACGCAAAGCACTTATCCGGCCCTCCCTGAGCTGAAGCCCGGGGCTCGCCATTGGCCAGTGGCCATTTGCCGCTGGCCGCCCTCGGACGATTCGCTCAGCGCAGTTGTTTCTTGAGCTGCTGGAAGCGTTCCTTCCACACGCCGCCGTCGAAGTCGGGGTGCAGCACTTCGGTAACTTCCACGATCCGGCGGGCTCGATCCGGCTGGCCCAGCAGCAAGTAGGCTTCGGCCAGATGGTACTTGGCCTGGAACCACTCCGGCGAGCCGGAGCGGCTGCGGCGCTGGAGCAACCGCCAGTGGGTAAGCGATTCCTGCACCAGCTCCCGCCGGCCGGAACGCAGCAGGGCCTCGGCCAGCGCCAGGTGAAAGTCGCGCCGCCGGGGGTGCTCCCGGTGCAGGCGGCGGAAGCGGTCCACGGCCTGCTGCCAGCGGCCCAGCCAGAGCAAGGCCCGGGCCAGCACCGGCTCAAGCCCAGCCCGAGCCTCCGGGGCTAGTTCCCCCGAGGCCAGCAACCCTTCGGCCAGGCGCTTTTGCCACGGGGCCAACTGGCTGCGCTGTTGAGGCGGCAAGCGACGGCCCCAGGCGTCCATTTGCACCACCACTTCCAGGCGATCTTCTACCGAGGCTTTCTCAGCCCATTGGGCCGCCTGGTCCATGGGGCTTTTCTGTTGCAACACCGAAGCCAGCACTAGCCAGAGGGCATGCCGGTTCCGGTTCCGGGGAGTGATCTGGGAGTCGGCCAGGGCCTGTTGGAGAATCTCGGCCGCCCGTTGCCACTGGCGGCTGGGCGGGGTGAGCCACCAGCACGCGGCCCGCCAGGCCGCCTGCTGGTGCACGGGGCTCCAGCGCAAGGGCCACTGCCGCGCCGGACCCAGCAGCACCTGCTCGTACCACAAGGCCGCTTCGCGCGCCAGTTGGGCTCTTGTGGTGGAGTCCGTTCCTTGCAACCGTTGCCGGTAGCCCTGGTGAATCAGCTCCAGGGCCTGGGGGAAGCGATCGTCGCTGGGGTCGATCTGCTTGAGCACCTCCAGGGCCTCTTGCCACTTCTTTTGGTGCAGCAACAGCTTGCCCAACGTGATCCGCACCTGCGCGGCGGTGGGCGCCTGGGGCCAGCGCCGCAAGTGCTCGTGCAGCAGGGAGACGAACTGTTCCAGCGGCAGCTTTTGCCCCTGGACAAGTTTCCAGGCGTGGAAGATGGCCAGCAGATGGGCTTCCGGGGCGCGGGGGTGATCGGGGGTCATCAGCGCCGCTTGCTTAAATCGTTGCCAGGCCTGCTGGTGATCGTTGCCCCGGTGCACCAGCGAAGCGGCCGTGAAGGCCATCAAGAAGGCTTCATCCGGTTGGTTTTGCTGTTGGGCTTCGCGGGCCGCCTGGTCATAGACGGCCAGGGCCTGTTGCAACTTTCCCTGGCGTGCCAGGGTCTGGGCTTGTCGGGCCAGCAGGCCCAGGTTGCCGCTCAGCGCCGCCCCGGTCAGGGTACCGGCAAGCAGCGTTTCGGCCCGGGCCGACCAATACCGCCCGTGGCTGCGGTCAATCAGCGTAATCATCTGCTGGGCCGCTTGCTGGTATCGTTTTTGAGCGGCCGAGTCGTTTTGTTTTTGGGCTTTTTGCCAGGCGGCCAGATAGAACTTCAGCAAGGCAAAGTCCAGCTCCGCACAGGTGGCCCCCTGAAGCACCCGCCCCATGGAAGCCAGTTGCTCGGCTTCTTCCATGCGGCCCTGAGCCAGGGCCAGCTCAATACCTTCGGCCCGCAACCGCAGCCGCCGCCCCGGCTCGGTGTAGGCTTGCTGGAGCAGTTGGATGCGCGTACGGGCCGAGCCCCAACGCTGCAGCAACACCAGGCAGCGGATCGCCTCCAGCGAGGCTTCCCAGTGCAGCACCTCGTAGGGATGCAGTCCGGCGATGGGGTCCAGGTGATCCAGCCCGGTGCGGGCGGCCAGGGCCCGGTCGGGGCTCTCGGCCGCATAAAGCTCGGCCTTGAGACGATAGGCATGGCCCAGGTGGTAGGCGATCCGCCGCTTCAGCAGCAGGAGCCGCGGCTGGGGCAAGCGATCCCAGCCCAGGGGAAGTTGCCGCCGCCGGATGCGCTGCTGGAGTTGTTCCAGGGCCTGTTGCAGCTGTTCGGTGGCGGCCCGAAGCTGCTCCAACGCCTTGGCCCGCCAGCGGGGATTGCCGGGGGTGGCTTCGGCCCGGGCAAACAGGGCCTCCCCACGCACAAGCAGCACCACGCCTCGTTGCACCTGCACGACGTACTTCCAGTCGGTCTTGGGATACTGCTTGACGAAGCGGTCCAGGGCCTCCAGGGCCTGCTGCCAGAGGGGCTCCTGCTGGGCCGGGGGGGAGTGCAGCGCGTACTGGGCGTAGGTTTGCGAAAGCTCCACGGTCAGGTTGGCCCGCTCCCGCAACTCCAGATCCGATTCCTTGAGCCGCTCGGTGCAGTAAAGCTCGGCCAGGGAAAACAATCCCCGCTGCCGCAGCCCCTGCAGGAAGCGACTATCCTGGTCCTGGGCCGCTAGCGGTGCTGCTGCCCAGCCTGCCAGCAGCCCCAGCAGGAAAAACGCACCCTGCAACAGACGTGCAACCAACTCCCGGCGGAAAACCATACGCGATCCCGGCAGCAAGGTTCAGGGAAGGTTACTGCTTCCATTATTCGGCACGGGGCCTCGGGATTCCACATCAGAGGAGAACCGGCGAGCCCGCGGGAGCCTGGGGGCTTGAGGGCTTGAGGGCTTGGGGGCGTGGGGGCTTGGGGGAATGGCGAGCCGCCGGTGTGAGCCGGCGGTTGAACGGCGAGCCGCGCACCGTAAGCCCGCGGAGGAGCCCAAGAGTCCCCCGCGTAAGCGGGGGGAGAAACAGTATCGGCTTGCGGCGTGCGGCTTGCGCCGGAGCTTCCGCACCAGGCAGGAACAAAACGTGCTTGTGAAAAACAACGCACCTGGTGAACTTGCTTTGATTCTTGCAACGGCGAGCCGCCGGTGTGAGCCGGCGGTTGGCCAGCGTAGCAACAACCACAAACGGTACCAACCGCGTGCTCACGCACGCGGCTCGCCGGGCGGCAGGGCCGCCAGCCACTGGCTTCCACTCCAGGGCAAGAACAAGCGCTGATTCTCACACCAGCCGGCGAGCCGCCGACTTCAGTCGGCGGAGGAAGATCGGTCACCCGGCGTTTAACTTGGTTCTCCCCGAGCTGAAGCCCGGTACGTGTTTAGCGTGCTATCAATGATTATTGTGTTTGTGCTGGAGGAGCTCCCTTGTGAGAAAGCGCCCAACAAAACCAATACTCTTTTCCACTCCAGCGGCTCGGCCGTGACCTCGCCCTCCCAG
>JALSGI010000318.1 GCA_026982835.1 Planctomycetota bacterium
TACCAAGACAAGACCTCCGCTGCCGATGCGCCGCATTGTGGCACTCCTCCCGAAAAGAACTACCCGCCGCCCCCGGGCTGAGTCGCCCGCACGACGGCAAGGCGTCAAACTGGCCAGAAAAACGAAAGTTTGAGGGTACTGTCGATTATAGGTCCCCGCCCCCGGCCAAGCAACAAAGGCTTGCCGTTCCCGGCTCGCCGCAGAACCGCCAGCTGACGCCGGCGGCTCGCCGTTGCAAGAATAGAATAAACGCTTTTTCTCGCACTGGTGCGGAAGCACCGGCGAGCCGCGTGCGTGAGCACGCGGTTGCTACGGTTTGTGGTCGTTGCTACGCCGGCCAACCGCCGGCTGACGCCGGCGGCTCGCCGTTGCCAGAATCAAAGCAAGTCCACCAGGTACGTTGTTTTCCACAAAACACGCTTTTTCCCGCCCGGTGCGGAAGCACCGAGTCAAGCGTCCACATGTTAGATGCTAGCTGGCTGGACACGTACGCACTTCAGCGCCGCAGGGGTTCCTCGGCCGAGGCGGCCACGAAGCCGGGCTTGCCCCCCTCGTAGATGGTGAACTCGGCCCAAACGGGCAGGTGGTCCGATACCCGCAACGCCTCCTGCAACGAAAGCCCAAACTCCTTCTGCAAGTCCAGCACTCCGGCCCGGCCGGTGAACTCCCGGGTGGCCTCGCGGTGGAACAAGATGTTGTCGTACTGCTTGGTGCGGCGGGTGTTGGTCGGCTCCTGGGTGATGGCGGCCACCAGGTAGGGGAGCCGGCCCAAGGGGCCCAGGTGCTCCGCGTCGGTGTTCAGGTCGCCCAGCAGGATCACGTCGTCTTCCAGGCGTTTGCTCACCGGGTGGGGGGTGCGGCGCACGGCTTGATAGACGGCGGCCAGGGCCTTGAGCTCCTGGGGTACTTCGTCCGGATCGGTGTGGATGTTGATCAGCAAGAAGGTGAACGCCTGCTCCGGCGGGGGGCCGCGCGCCCGAAACAACGCCACCAGCGGTTCCCGGTGCAGCCGGTCCCCGCGATCCACCACCGTTTGCACCATGCTGCGGTCGATCTCCACGGTGGCTGTGTTGAACACGAAGGCGTACTGCTCGGCGCTGGAGGTGCGCCCCAGCCGCGGTCCGATGGCATAATCGTACCGGCTCCCATCGGCGTTGACGTATTCCAGCAGCCGGGGCAGCACGTCCTGCCGCTTGGAGCGAATCTCCTGGATGGCCACCACGTCGAAGCGGCGAATGACCTGGGCCAGGACCTGCATCACTTTGGGCTTGCGCAGCTTCGACTGCCCGAACACCTGGATATTGAACGTGGCCACGCGGATCGTCTGGCCGCCTCGGGCCGGCGGCTCTTCGCCGCTGGAGGAGTCCGGGTGGACCCAGGAGGCCAGTTGGCGGGGGACCCACTCGGGCCACTGCTGGGGGGGAGTGCTTCGCAGCCAGTCCCAGGCCACCACCGCGCCGACCACAAACGCGGTCAACAATACGAAGCGCACAAACTTCATCGAGCGGTTTCCTTTGGCGGGAAAACGAACACCAGGTCCGGCACGCCCCTTGCCGTGGCAGGGTAAGGGCCACCCTGACACAAGCCGCAGGGCAATTTGCTGCGGCCCAAGGCGCGCCGGTCCTTGGCAACAAAATCGGCCGGGGCCGCCCGGGACAAACAGCCCGATTCGCCCCGCAAGCACTGCTGCCGCTGCATCGGGGGGAGTTGGGCTTGCCCCTGGGAGGGCGGAACACTAGAGTGCCGCGCCGACTTGGATCATCGGGGCCGGTGCGTTCGGCCCCCGGAGGTGCCTCTTGCCCAGGAAGCAAGCCATGCGCGGCACGCGGCCCGTACTTGCCCAATTGGCCCGGTGGTTCTGGATGCTGGCGGCCCTGGCGGTGGCCGCTTCCGGATGCGCCTGGAGTCCCAAGAGCATCAATTCCCAGGGGGTGGGGCTTTATCACCAGGGCAACTACGACGGGGCCTTGGCCCTGTTCCACCAGGCGGTGAGCCTGGACCCGAACAACCCCAACTTCTACTACAATCTGGCCCGCGTCCATCACCAAAAAGGACGCCAGACCAAGGACACCGGGGAGCTGGAAAAGGCCGAAACCTACTACAACCTCTGCCTGGACCGCGACTCGAACCACACCGACTGCTACCGTTCGCTGGCCGTGTTGCTGGTCGAGCAGGGGCGCAAGCAGGACGCGTTTACGCTGCTGGAGCGGTGGAACATGCGCAGCCCCCACCTGGCCGATCCCAAGATCGAGCTGGCCCGACTCTACGAAGAAGCCGGCGACCTGACCGCCGCCAAGGAAAAACTGCTGGCCGCCTTGCAGGTGGAACCGAACAATCCGCGGGCGTTGGCGGCCCTGGGCCACGTGCGCGAACGCCAGGGCGACCTGGTGCAGGCCCTGGCCGATTACAAGCGCTCGCTGGCAGTGAATCCGGCTCAGCCCAAGGTGGCGCTTCGGGCCGCGGCCCTGCAGGGGCAGGGGGTGGTGGCCCAGGTGCCGGTGGTCAACCCGCCCACGACGCTGGCCACGCGGCCCGGCCCGCTGTTTCGCTAAGAGATAGACAAGCCCGCGCGGCGTTCGCTCCTTCTGCAACTCCGGCTTGGCAAGCCGGGTTTTTTCTTGAGCAAGAGGCTACTCTCCGTGCGGCTTGCAAACGCGCCGGGCCTTGATCCGGACAAAGGGTGGCAGGTATCGGCTGCGATGGGCAAAGGAGCCCGGCTCCGCCCCGGCTCGCCCGTGCCGCGGTTCCTGCACGTCTTCGATCACAAACCCCGCCCGGCACATCCCGCCCAGCAACGCTTCCCAAGAGTGAAGAAACTCCTGTGTGCCCGCTTCCCGGTGCAGGCCCGGGGCGTCCTCCGGCAGCGGGCCCTGGTGGTCGTAGGGCACGCGAACGACGTACCCTTGCGGCCCGGGGCGGCTGCCGGCTTGCAGGGCCGCCGGCTGCTTGTGCTGGCTGACGTAGAGTCCGCCGGGCTGCAACACACGGGCCACTTGTTCAAACACCACCTGCACCCGGGGCACATAGCAGGTGCTCACCGGTTGCACCACCACCTGGAAGCTTCTCGCGGGCAGCACCGACAGGTCTTCCATGCTGGCCTGCACGGTGCGAATCGTCACCCGGTGATAAGCGGCCATCTGGCGATCCAGGGCCAGCATCTGGCCGCTGAGGTCCACCACCGTCACTTCGGCTCCGGCCAGGGCATAAACGATGGCGTGCTTGCCCCCGCCGGCGGCCAGACACAACACGCGGCGTCCGCGCAGCTGGCCGCGAAGCCAGCTGTCTTGCCGCAACGCGGCCAACAGGCGCTTCAGCTGGCGGTCGGTCACCGGGCGGGTGAATCGCTGGCCACAGGCCACATAGCGGTCCCACTGGCGGCGGTTGTGTTCCAGGTAGTGCGTCATCGGAAAGGGGCCGTTGCGAAACGGGGGACGCGGGAGGGGAGGGAGCGG
>JALSGI010000319.1 GCA_026982835.1 Planctomycetota bacterium
GATCCTGGGGCACAGCCAGGTGGCCACGTCCCCCCTGGTGCGGCAAAGCACCTTGGAACAACAGCAGCAGCAACTGGAGCGGCTTCAGGCGCAACTGGCCGCCTGGAACACGGAGCTGGAGGAACTCAGCCGCTGCATTCACCGCCACCACCAACAACTGCAACGACTCAAAGGTGCGGCCCATCGGACCTACCAGGAGCTGCTTCAGCAGGAGCACCAACAGCAACGCTGCGAGCAGGAACTCCGCCAGCTTGCCCGCGAAGACGAACTGCTGCGCCGTGGGTCGGCCCAGGCCGTGGAACAACTGGAACAGACCCAGGTTCAAATGCAACAGCTCAGTGGAGAGCTGAGCCGGCTGGAAACCCAAGCCGGGCAACACCAGCGGGAACTGGATTCCCTGGAACAAGAACGCTTTGCCCTGGAGCAGCAGTGGCAGGAGGCCGCCCGGGTGGTCACCGATGCCCACATCCAGTTGGCCAAGCACGAGGAGCGGCTCAACGGAGCCCGCCAGCAATTGCAAGCCAGCCGTAACGACCTGCAGCGCCTCGGGGTGCAACTGGCCCAAGTGCGGCAACAGCAAGTGGAGCTGAGCCAACGGGCCTGGGAGCTGGAGCGGGCCGCGTTGCAGTCCACCTCGCTGATCAACGCCCGCTACCTGGCCCGCCAGCAACTCCAGGCCGCCCTGGCCCGATGCCGGGCACAATGGCAGCGGTTGCAAGGGGCCGCGGCTCAGGTGCAGCAGCAGGCAGGCAAGTTGCAGGAGCAACAGCAACGCTTGCAGAACCAGCTGCACACCCAGCAGCTGGCTGCCAAGGAGCTGCGTGCGCAGCGGGAAGCCCTGGCGGCCCATCTGCAAGAGGAATACGGCATCGAGCTGGCCGAACTGGACCGGCAAAGCAGCGGCAAACTGTTGGCCCGACGCAGCGAAGCCGAGGAGGAGATCGAACAACTGCGGCAAAAGCTGCAAGCCCTGGGCAACGTGAACCAGGAGGCCCTGGAGGAGCTCCAAGCCCTGGAACAGCGTTACGGGCAGCTTTCCAGCCAGTACGAGGACCTGGACCGCAGCCGACGTTCCCTGCAGCAAATCATCGCCCGCATCAACGCCGACAGCCGCCGGTTGTTTCTGGAAACATTGGAGAAGGTGCGGGAACATTTCCAGGAGCTGTTTCGTAAGCTGTTCGGCGGGGGTCGGGCCGAGCTGGTGCTGGAAGAAGGGGTGGATGTGCTGGAGAGCGGCGTGGACATCGTGGCCCAGCCCCCAGGAAAAGAGCTGCGCAACCTGTCGCTGTTAAGCGGGGGGGAAAAGACGCTCACCTGCGTGGCCTTGCTGCTTGCCCTTTTCCGCACCCATCCCAGCCCCTTTTGCGTGTTGGACGAGGTGGACGCGGCGCTGGACGAGGTCAACATCGAGCGTTTCGTGGGCGTGTTGCGCGAATTTCTCAGCATGACGCATTTTATTATTGTCACCCATTCCAAGAAGACGATGACCGCGGCCAACACGCTTTACGGGGTGACGATGGAGGAGTCGGGCGTGTCGAAGCGGGTGGCCGTGCGTTTCGAGGACGTGGGCGAGGACGGCGAGATTCTCCGCCCGGAGCCGGAGGCGGAGGTATCCGACCAGGAAGACGAGGAAACCCAGGCGGCTTGAGCCTGCGTGGGCCTGGCGGTTTTTGCCAGCAAAGCTGCTGCAGAATCTGGAAGCTGCCGGCACGTCAATCTGGCGGCACAATCCGGGGGACGTCCAACCCCTACAACCGATACGATTGGCGAAAGGTTTAAAGTCCACAGGCGGATCGATTCGACACTAAACAACGGGCGCAAACCTGCGCCCGTTGAGGAACGCGTCCGCAAGGGGAGCGCCACCAAGGGGGGAAATCATGGACCTGCCGTACCGGGCCCAGGGGGGTTCTCCACCCGGGATCCTGGCGGATCCCGCCCGCAGGCTCGTCGATCCCACCTTCGCGGCCTCTCGTCGGCTTGGCGCAATCGTGTGCAGAGTAACCAGTGCGTGAAAAGGACGAAGGTTCCCTATTTTACGGATTTTCACTGGCTTCTGCGTGTCAAGCTGTCGATGAAAAAAATGGGTCAAGCATTCACTGCTGCGAATGGCTTGATCCCCAGGAAGCGATTGTGGGATCCCCCGCAACCCAGGTGCTTGGTGCAATGCGGAGTTGCCCAGGCAGGGGGATGATGACGGTTCCTCAGCCGGTGCGTCGCCTGACGCACTGCGGTGGTTGAAACAAGCAAGTTGGAGAGCCTGGTATGCCAAGTTCCAAGGTTTATACAACTGGCCAAGTCGCAAAGATCTGTAAGGTTGCCCCGCGCACGGTGAGCAAGTGGTTCGATTCCGGGCGGCTGAAAGGGTACCGCATTCCCGGTTCCCAGGACCGCCGCATCCCGCGCGAGTATCTGATCAAGTTCCTCAAGGAGCACGGGATGCCCTTGGGCGAACTGGAAGACGAAACCACGGCCAAGGTGCTCATCGTGGCCCAGGACCAGGTGCTCATCGAAAACATGAAACGCGAGTTGCCGCCGGAGAAGTCGTTCAAGGTGGCCACGGCTGCCAGCGGCTTCGAGGCCGGCATCCAGGTGGAAAGCTTCACACCGGACTGCATCGTGGTGGACTTCTCCATCGGCCGCACCGAAGCGCTGCAAATCTGCCAGAACCTGCGCCGCAACCCCTCCTTTGCCGATGTGATCCTCATCGCCCTGCTGCCCGATGACGGAAGCTCCACCAGCTTCGACCGCTCCTGCATCAACGAAACCTTCAAAAAGCCGTTCGACGCCTCGCTGCTGGCCGAACGCATCCGCACCCTGGTCGGTGCCCGAAAAGAACTCCTCTAAAACTGCTCCAGCCGGTCAAAAAAGCCGCGTCCCTGGATCTTGCTCCCCACCTGCCAGGGACGCTCGGCTTCGGACCACCGCCGCAACCGGACCTGGGCCACCTGCCCGGGTCCGGTTCGTTTTGGGGCCCCACGATCCGAATCACACCAAGTGCCAGGCCCCCGCCGCCCCCCAGCCCCAAACGACCGGTAACCCCCGGCCCCCGGCGGTTCACCGCCGTACCAGCAACTCGGCCAGGTGGAGCACTTCCACCGCGGCGCCCTGGCGGTGCAGGTAGCCGCCGATGTTCATCAGGCAGCCGCTGTCGGTGGAAACCACCGCATCGGCCCCGGATTGCAAGAGGCACTGGCCCTTGTCCCGAACCATCGCCCCGGAGATGTCCCCGTAGCGGACCGAAAACGAGCCGCCGAAACCGCAGCACTGGTCCTGCCGCACCAGCGGCACCAGCTCCGCCCCCCGCACATGCCGCAGAAGCTTGGGCACCTCGTCCTGCTGGCCCAAGGCCCGCAAGTGGCAGGCGTAGTGGTAGGCCACGCGGCCCGAGTAGCAAGCCCCCACATCCACGACGCCCAGGCGGTTGACCAGGAAGTCGGA
>JALSGI010000320.1 GCA_026982835.1 Planctomycetota bacterium
CGCCATCCTCCGCGACGGCCAACCGTGGCGTAGCCGCTTGGAACCCCAAAACGCATGATTTTCCCTTGACAGGAAAGACAGTCACTCCCAAGGTGCTTCCGCACCGGGCAGGAACAAAGCGTGTTTTGTGGAAAACAACGTACCTGGCGGACTTGCTTGGATTCTTGCAACGGCGAGCCGCCGGCGCCGGCCGGCGGTTGGCCAGCGTAGCAACGACCACAAACCGTAGCAACCGCGTGCTGATGCACGCGGCTCGCCGGAGCTTCCGCTCCGGAGGTCTGGGGTCGTGGGTCGTGGGTCTTGCGGCGGTGCTTCCGCACCAGTGCGAGAACAAGCGTCGATTCTTGCAACCGGCCAGCCGCGCATCGTCAGCCGACAGTTGAACGGCGAGCCGCCAGCTTTAGCTGGCGGAGGAGAATAACCAAAAGCACTTATTCGGCTCTCCCCCGGCTAAAGCCGGGGGCTCGCCAAACACGTGCTGACACACGCGGCTCGCCGGACAAAAATCAACTCTTTTGCTCTGGAAACGCTTCGTCTTGTGCTGGCACGCTAAACCCACACACAACGCTCCCGGCTCACCATGCCTTACCCCCCCTCCTCGACTCCCACGCGCTGCTGGGTGATCTCAATGGCCTTGAGCAACCCCTTGGCTTTGTTGAGCGTTTCTTCGTATTCGCGTTGCGGCACGCTGTCGGCCACGATGCCGGCCCCGGCCTGGATGTAGGCCCGATCCCCCTGCACCACCAGCGTGCGCAGGGCGATACAGGTGTCCATGTTCCCGTGAAAATCCACGTAGCCCACCGCCCCCGCATACGGCCCGCGGCGGTGCGGTTCCAGTTCGTCGATGATCTCCATGGCCCGCACCTTCGGAGCCCCGGAGACCGTGCCGGCAGGCAGGCAGGCTTGCAAAGCATCGAAAGCGGTTTTCTCCGGCAACAGTTGCCCGTGCACGCTGGAGGTGATGTGCATCACGTGGCTGTAGCGTTCAATGGTCATCACATCCTCCAGCTCCACGGTGCCGAAGCGGCTCACCCGGCCCACGTCGTTGCGGCCCAGGTCCACCAGCATCACGTGCTCGGCCCGCTCCTTCGGGTCGGCCAGCAGCTCCTCGGCCAGGCGGCGGTCTTCTTCTTCGGTTTTTCCCCGCGGGCGCGTGCCGGCAAGCGGACGCACCGTCACCCGCCCCGATACCACCCGGACCATGATCTCCGGCGAGCTGCCCACCAGCTCCACCTGCGGGCAGCGAAGATAAAACATAAACGGGCTGGGATTCACCACCCGCAGCGTGCGATACACCTCAAAGGCCGGCACCCGCAGCGGTGTTTCCAGCCGCTGGCTCAACACCACCTGGAAGATGTCCCCGGCACGGATGTACTCCAGGCACCGCTCCACGGCCTGCTGAAACCCCTGCCGGGTGAAGTTGCTACGGAACTCCAGTTGCGGCTCACCTGTAGTGTCGATGTCGGCCAGGGGGGGCAGGGGGACCGGTTCCTGGAGCCGGGCCACCAGGGCGTCGATGCGTTCCTGGGCCGCATGGTAGGCCGCCTGCAGGGCCCCAGGGGAGCTTTGCCCGCCGGTGGGGGCAAGCACCACCACCAGCAGCGTCTTGTCCACCTGGTCGAACACCACCATCGAGTCGTAGAAGCCGAAGTACAGGTCGGGCAGGTGGCGGTCGTCTTCCGGGGCATGGGGCAGCCGCTCGATATAGCGCACCGTGTCGTAACCGGCATAGCCCACCACCCCGCCGGAAAACGGCGGCAGGCCCGGCACCTGGGCCACCCGCACCTGGCCCACCAGTCGGGCCAGCTCGCCCAGTGGGTTTTCGGCCTGCCAGCGCCGCAGCAGTTCGCCCTGGGCGCTGCGTAGTTCCACTTGGCGGTCGTAGGCCAGCAGGGTTTGGTACGGATCGGCAGCCAAAAAGCTGTAGCGGCCGATCTTCTCCCCGCCCACCACGCTCTCGAACAAAAACGCGTCGCTCCCGTGCGCCAGGCGGCCAAAGGCCGTCACCGGCGTGAGCGAATCGCTCAACAACCGCCGGTAAACGGGCACGAAGTCGTGCTGCGGAGCCAGTCGGACGAACTCGTTGCGGTCGGGAAAAAACATCGACAAGGCCGCACCTCGGCGGGAAGAGGCACAGGCAGCGGCCCGGAAGCCGCTGCAGGATACGATCTCCTCCAACGTAGGTCGGCCCCGATCAATTGACAACCGCCCCCGGGATCATGCCCTGCCAGGGGCATCAAACTCCCCCCGACTTGCGTCCCCGGGGGGACGAGGAAAACTTGCCCCAGTTTGCCCCGGCGGCCCAAGCGGTGGCGATTGTCGTTTCCGAGCGAAAACTTGAGTCTTTCCCGGCGATTTCGGGGATTTTTCTCTTGAGTGTTTGCTGCCCAAGGGGCAGGGTGAAGGGTTGGAAGGAGTTTGCCAGCGGTGGTTTTGCGTGCCAGAGTTGTGTGGCGAAGTGTCCCCTTGCGGAAAGGTTTTTTCTTGCACCCGAGGAACAAGACCATGAAGGGTTGGTGGATCGCCGCTTCGGTGTTGCTGGGGCTTGTGCCGGGAGCACAGCAGTCCGTCCAAGCCGCCGGAACTGCGTGCTGCTACCGCGTGGTGTGCCAGACCCTCTGGCAGCCCTGCCAGCGCACGGTGTATCGCTACGTGTGCCGGACCCAGTGGGTGGAGCAGCAAGTGGTCAGCTACCGCCCGGTGTGGGAAACCCGCTACGAAACCCGTCGCTACACGGTGGCCCGACCCGTAATCGAAACCAGCTACCGCGAGTGCCGCTACACGGTGCGGCGCCCGGTGTGGGAAACCCATTACCGCACCTGCACCTACCAGCGGGTCCGCTACGTGCGGGAGACCCACTACCGGGAACAACGCTACACAGTGGCCCGGCCTGTGGTCGAGACCAAAATGGAACAGGTCACCTACACGGTGATGCGCCCCGTGATGGAAACCAGCTACCGCGAGGAGTGCTACACGGTGATGCGCCCAGTGGTCACCTACCGCACGGTGCAGGAGGATCGTGGCTGCTGGGTCACCGAGTGTGTAACCGTGCCCGGGCGGGTACGCAACCGCCTGCGCTGGCTGGCGGCTCGTTGTGAGCTGGACCCCGCTACCGGGCAAATGGTCTATCGGCCCGCGGGACTCTACTGGGTGCAAGTGCAGGACCCGCCGCGAACCGTCACCCGCCGGGTGTGGAAGCCACAAGTGGTCACCCGCCAGGTGCCCGTGACCACCTATGTGCCCCAGCAGGTGCGGCGCCGAGTGCCAGTGCAGGTTTGCCGCTGGGTGCCCCAGCAAGTCACCAAGCAAGTGCCGCGAAAGGTGTGCCGTATCGTTTACGAACAGCGCGTGCAACGCGTGCCTTACACCGTGTGTCGGCCCGTGGTGGAAAACGTGCAGTACAAGGTGCCGGTGCGGGTGTGTC
>JALSGI010000321.1 GCA_026982835.1 Planctomycetota bacterium
GGGCAACCGATGAAACTAGCGGCCTCTTGATGGTTTGCCCCAGAGGCTTGCACGGTTGGTCCTGTAACCAGGAGGGTTATAGATGGTTTGCACACGGATTGCTTGCACTTGCGCTTTGGTGGTGGTTTTAGCGAAAGGAACTCTGGCCCAACAAGCTTTCCCTTACACGCCCCCCCCGGGTGGTGCGGCCCAGGGGGCGCTTCCCGTAGGGGTATCGGAGCTGGATCTGCTTCGCGCGCGACTGGATGCCCAGGAACGGGAACTCCAACAGTTGCGGCAGATGATCCAGCAAGGGCGGATGCACCCCACTTCGGCATCCGGCACCGCGGCCGACGAGCCCAAGGTTAAACGCACCGACACGCACGCTGAAAAGTTCAGCGTGAAGGTGGGCGGCCGGATGCAGTACGACACGACCTACGGCACCGACAGCAACCTGGCCGGCACCACCATTGGCCGCGATTTTGTCAACGGCCAAGAGTTCCGCCGTGCCCGATTCATCCTCTCCGGCAAGGGGTATGGCATCTTCAGCTACAAGGCCGAAATCGACTTCGCCGACCCCAGCCGATTGCTGTTTACCGACTTTTACATGCAGATGGAAACTCCGTTGGGCCATCTGCGGCTGGGGCACTTCAAGCACCCCATGTCCATCGAGCACATGCAAAGCTCCAAGCACTTTTCGCTGATCGAGCGTTCAGCCGCCTCGGACACGATTCCCATTCGTGCCCTGGGGCTGCTGCTGGGCGACACCTGGGCCGACGAGCGGGGCACCTGGGCCGTGGCCACCTTTACCGATCCGCTGCTGCAGACTCCCGGTGCCCGCGACGGCGACGTGGACAACACCGACGCTCAGAACCAAGCGTT
The DNA here is from genome assembly GCA_026982835.1 of Planctomycetota bacterium. GTDB lineage: Bacteria > Planctomycetota > Planctomycetia > Pirellulales > S012-138 > S012-138. The sequence continues at coordinate 862 of JALSGI010000321.1, forward strand.
CGCCGCCCGAATCACCTACCTGTTGTGGTACGACGAGCCTTCCGAGGGCCGCTACCTGATGCACATTGGGGCGGGCTTTCGCTTCGTGGATGCCAACGGCCGCTCGGTCCGCTTCGCCGCCCGGCCCGAGGTGCACGACACCTACCGCTTTCTGGGCGTGACCACCGGACCCACGAGCAGCTACCAGCAATACGTGCTGGAGTGGGGCGGCAACTTCGGTTCGCTGAGTTTTCAGTCCGACTGGTACTTGACCCAGATCCAAAACGCCCAGGATTCGTTCCTCTACGGCGGCTATATCCAGGTGAGCTACTTCCTCACCGGGGAGAACCGCGTGTATGACCGTCGCCAGGCGACGTTTGTGCAGGTGAAGCCGTACGAGAATTTTTGGTGGGTGGACTCTTCGCCCGATTGCCGATTCGGACTCGGGGCCTGGGAGCTGGCCGCCCGCTGGAGCTACCTGGACATGAACGACGTGGGCCTGACCCCCGTCGGCGGCACCGGCGGCACGGCCGGGGTGATGCACAACTACACGGTGGGCCTGGTGTGGTGGTGGACCCCCAACATGCGGCTGATGTTCAACTGGGTCCACTCGGACCTGCGCGACTCGGCCTTGGGCACCACCGCTTCGGCCGACATGTTCGTCACCCGCTTGCAGTTGAACTGGTAGGACAAACGCGGCAGGAAAACGTCACGAGAGACTGCCGCGTCGATCCAGAACCGACGCAAAACGTCAAAACCACGTCAAAACCGCAGGAGCTTGTGCTCCCAAAGAGAGGTTTGGATTAACAACCACCCAAACAAAAACGACGAGGAAATCGATCATGATCCGCTATCTACTTGCTGTGGCCGTATTGAGTCTGGGGTTTGCCGTTCCTGGGGAGAGCCGGGCGGCACCCAAGTGCGATCGCTGCGGCGAAGCGCCCGCCTGCTGCAAGGTGTGCCGCGTGGTGTGCGAATACAAGGATGTGAAGAAGACCAAGTGGACCTGCGAGCCGCACGACATTTGCTTGCCGCGGCCGGCCAAGTATTGCGGGCACGCCGGTCCTTGTGGTTGCCCGGTGCCGGTGCCCACGCCGGGGCGGATCATCACCCGCCGGCACTTGATTCGGGTGGAGTACACATGCCGCGTGCCGGTTTACCGGCTGGTGGTGGAACACCTGTGCCCGGAGTGCAAGAGCAGTTGCCACTCCGAACCGGCTCCGGCTGCTGAGAAGTCCGCAGCGGCTGCGGCCCCGGTCCAGCCGGCCAGTTACGCGTCGCGGAAACTCGCTTCTCCCACAAAGCAAACGGAACCCAGGCGGTAAGGATTCCCATTCAGCCTGCCACCGAGTAGCCGCGTGCATCAGCACGCGGTTTTTCACAAAACGGCACCGAATGCTGCTTTGGTTTAGCAACCGGGAGCTTACGCTCCCGGCTCGCTTTTTTCTTGGCGGTGCCACACAGCGTTTGTTCCTGTCCGGTGCGGAAGCACCTTGCGCAAGCCGCAAGCTGTTCTCCCCGCACTGACGTGCGGGGCTCTCGGTCCCCAAGACCCAAGACCCACGACCCAAGCACTGACGTGCGGGGCTCCTCCGCGTGCTGGTTCCTACAGGTTCCACTCCGAAAAGAGCGTTTGCCGGAACTGGCTCCATTCGCAGACCATCTGCCCGTCGTTTTGTTCTTCCAGCAGTTGGGCCACCCACTGGTCCATGTGCCGTAGCCGATCGGCCAGCACGTCCAGCGTGTTGTAGGCCAGCTTGTAGGCGGCCAGGGAGTTTTTTTCCACCAGGTGTTCGTAGTCGCTGCGGCCGATGCGGAGCAGTTGCACGTGGGTTTTGGCGCGGACGCTGGCCGAATGGGGGGCGGCATGGAAAAAAGACATTTCGCCGAAGTTGGCATACGGCTCCAGGGTGGCCAGCACCACGTCGCGGCCGTCGGTTCCGTGGCGGGTCACTTCGCAAGTCCCGTCCAGCAGCACCCACAGGTTCCGGCTGCGGCCGCCTTGGCGGAGGATCACCTCGCCGGGCTGGAAGTGCATCACCTGGCTGATGGCGACCATTTGCCGGGCTTCTTCGTCGCTCAAGCCTCGAAACAGCGGAATCTGCCGGATGACCTCTTGCGAAAGCGAAGTGGTGCTCATGCTACGGAACCTCCCAGAATGGTGGCTCGTCCCACCCGTCCAATGCCCAGGATGTAGGCGGCGGTGCGCAAGGGGACCTTGCGGCTGGTGGCCAGCTCCCACACCCGCTCGAAACTTTCGGACATGATGCGATCCAGTTCCTGCCGCACCCGCTCCCGGCCCCAGCGGTAATGCTGCCGGTTCTGCACCCACTCGAAGTAACTGGCCGTCACGCCACCGGCGTTGGCCACCACGTCGGGAAAGACGACGATCTCCCGTTGCTGAAATACCCGGTCGGCTTCCGGCCAGGTGGGGCCGTTGGCCGCCTCGACGATCACCTTGGCTTGCACTTCGCGGGCCAGGGCCTCGTCGAACACCCCGCCCAAGGCCGCCGGGATCAGCACGTCCACCGGCAGCGTCAGCAGCTGCTCGTTGCTGATCGGCTCGGCGTTGGGATAGCCGG
>JALSGI010000322.1 GCA_026982835.1 Planctomycetota bacterium
GCCCCGAGTGCCCCAGCGGCACCGACCGCGTGGCCCAAGTGGCCCGGCGGCTACCCCAGTTCGACGTGGTGGTGAACCTCCAGGGGGACGAGCCGGAACTGGACCCGGCCCACATCGACCACTGCATCCGCCTCCTGGAAGACCATCCCCAGGCGCCGGTGAGCACGCTGGCCGTGCCCATCCACGATGAAGCCCTGCTGCGGGATCCGGCCTGCGTGAAGGTGGTGTTTTCGTCCGGGGGTTGGGCGTTGTACTTTTCGCGGGCCGCCATTCCGCACGACCGCGACGGCTCGCTGGCCGGCCGGAGCGAGGCCCCCCTGGGCTGGCAGCACATCGGGCTTTACGCCTACCGGCGCCAGTTTCTCTTGCGCCTGGCCCAGTTACCCCCCTCGCCGCTGGAGCAGTTGGAAAAGCTGGAACAGCTCCGCGTGCTGGAAGCGGGGGAGCGGATCGTCGTGGGCCGAGTGAGCCATCACGCCCGCGGAATCGACACCCCAGAAGACTATCGCCGGTTCGTGCAGCGGCAACGGAAAAGGGCCTCGGCCTAGGCAAAGCCACACGGGCAGCGAGCCGCCGGCGTCAGCCCGCGGAGGAAAACACGCAATAAAAGCATCTACTTGGCTCTCCCCGGGCTGAGAAGCCCGGGGCTCGCCAAAGCGATAAAAAACGCCGACTCACACACACCAAACGGCGAGCCGCGCGAGGCGTGGAGGCTTGGAGGAGTGGGGGCTCGCCGGACTCGCCGGGCCGGCCGAAGTTGTGCTGCCCGGATTGTAGCAGTTCCTCCCGACTCTCTTGGCACAGGCCCCGCCCCCTGGCAACATGAGGGGCAAGGTTTGCTCCCTCCTTGCCGCCCAAGAAAGGACCCCCACGATGCGCGACCCCCGCTTGGATCGTTTGGCCGAGATCCTGCTGTTTCACAGTTGCCGGGTGGAACCGGGCCAGAAGCTGCTGATCGAAACCTTCGACCTGCCCGATCCCACCATCGTCGTGCGCCTGGTGGAAAAAGCCTGCCGGCACGGGGTGCTGCCCTATGTGATCAGCAAGCACAACGCGGTGCTGCGGGCTTTATACGACCTGGGGAGCGAGGAGGCCCTGGCCCACTGCGGCCAACTAGAGGCCCAGTGGATGGAGCAGATGGACGCCTACATTGGCATTCGCGGGTCGTCCAACAGTGCGGAGTTTTCGGACCTGCCGGCCGAGCGGATGGACCGGTACCAACGGCTTTGGTGGGACCCGGTGCACCTGCGGCTGCGCGTGCCCCGCACGGCCTGGGTGGTACTTCGCTGGCCCACCCCCAGCATGGCCCAACAGGCCGAAATGAGCACCGAGGCGTTCGAGGACTTTTTCTTCGACGTGTGCACGGTGGACTACGAGGCGATGGGCCGGGCCTTGGAGCCGCTACGGGAGCTGATGGAGCGGACCGACCAAGTGCGGATCACCGCCCCCGGCACCGATCTGCGGTTTTCGATCCGGGGGATTCCGGTGCGTCCCTGCTTCGGGCAGCGGAACATCCCCGACGGGGAGATCTTCACCGCCCCGGTGCGGGAAAGCGTCGAGGGGACGATCCGCTACAACGCCCCTTCGCGCTACCAGGGGGTGGTGTTCCAGGACGTGGAGTTTCGCTTCCGCCAGGGCCGCATCGTGGAAGCCACCTGCAGCAACGCCCCCGAGCGGCTCAACCGCATCCTGGACGCCGACGAGGGAGCCCGGTACATCGGCGAGTTCGCCATCGGCTGCAACAACCGGATTCGCCGCCCCATGCTGGACATTCTGTTCGATGAGAAGATCGGCGGCTCGATCCACTTCACCCCGGGCAACGCCTACGAGGAGACCGACAACGGCAACCGCAGCCAGGTGCACTGGGACCTGGTGCTGATCCAGCGGCCCGAGTACGGCGGCGGCCAAATGTGGTTTGATGACCTTCTGGTGCGCAAAGACGGCCGCTTCGTGCTGCCGGAACTGGAGGAGCTGAACCGCGGGCTTTGATGCGGGAAGGGTCTGCTTGGGCAGGCGGTGGATTGGCAAGAGGGAGAAAAACCACGAGGATCAAGAGGCGGCCCCTTCTTCCGAGCGGTGCTTGCGCATGGTCACCTGGTTGCCCTTTTCGTTGTAGATCACCTCGGACATGAAGTTGCGCATCAGCATCAAGCCGCGGCCGCAGGGGCGTTCCAGGTTTTCCGGGGCGGTGCAGTCGGGCACCTCCTCGGGGTTAAAGCCCTCGCCCTGGTCGGTAATGCGAACCTGGAACTGCTCGCGGGAGATAGAACACCACAGATGGACCTGCTTTTGGGGATCCATCCGGTTGCCGTGTTTCATGGCGTTGACCAGGGCTTCTTCCAGGGCCAGGTGGATGCCGAACAACTCGCGCTGCCCCCACTGGTAGTGTTGGAGTCTCTCCAGAATGTGGCTCAACACCTGGCTGGCGACTTGCAAATCGGTGGGGATGTGCTGCTCCCAGACCCACTCCGATTGCGTGTTGGTTTGATTCACGGGCTTGACATCCGACGCGGGAAGCGAGTTCATAGCGGGGTACCTATGGGATTTTTCGTATCATCTGCCGTTATCACACCAAGGCGAAGTTCCAGCAAGGGGGAACTGTTGCAACAGGCACCTCCGGCTCTCTCCGAATAATCTTCTTTCTCCTCACCGGTTTCCTCGTCGAAAGCACGCCGGGAGAATCCAGCCCGGGCGAGAGCTACGATGCCGGATTATCCGGAGCCAGGGTTTGTGTTTCTGCGGGAGGAGCATTCTGCAACGCCTGGTCCCGATCCGGGAACACTTGGAACAGTTTTCCCAACTGGGTGATCCGGAACAGCTCCTGCAAGTAGTCGGACAAGCGGCACAGGCGAATCCATCCGCCGGCTTGCTCCAGGCGGCGCTGGAACACGACCAGCTTGCCCAACGCCCGACTGCTGACCAACTGCACCTGATGCAAATCCAACACCAACTGTTTATGGCCCTCCTGAACCAGGGCGTTCAGGGTGGCAAAGAATTGCTCGATCCCTTCGCTTTCGGAAATGCGGGACACTTGCACCGTCAGGATCGTTGCCGGCCCGGACCTCTCCAGCTGAAAAAACTCATTGCGGCTCATTCTGGCACCACCCCCCTCTTTGGCTTCGGGAAATGTGTCGGGAGTTGAAAACTGGGAAATGCGACGGCTTTGCCGGCGGAAACTATCTTCGGGTATTCCAGGGGTTGTGTCAACAAAAACCCAGACATGCCTTGGCCAGAGGCTTGGCAAGCCTCCCCGTGACTAGGGGGGAGGCTGTTCCAGGCGGTTGCAGAACCGGAGTATCTGCCGCCGGGTTTGTTCGTCGGCCAAGGGCAATGCGGCCCGGCAAAAAGCACGCGCCGTCTTCACCCGGCCTTGGCGATGGAATTGCTTCGCCTGCTGGAAAAGCTCCCGC
>JALSGI010000323.1 GCA_026982835.1 Planctomycetota bacterium
TTACGCGGGGGGCTCTTGGTTGTGCAAGTTGACGTTTGTTCTCACTCCGGTGCGGCAGCACCACCGCAAGACCCACGACCCACGACCCAAGACCCAGACGCTGACGTGCGGGGCTCCTCTATTATCTCTCCAAGCCTCCACGCCCTCTCACCAACCGCCGGCTGAGGGTGCGCGGCTTGTTGGTTGGGATTCGCCGCTGGCAGCTCGCCGGCGGCGTGTGCGGAGAGGCTCTCAGCCGGGACTGCTGAGCTTGAAGATGGGCAGCATCAAGGCCAGCCCGATCCCCCCCACCACCACGCCCATCACCCCGATCATCAGCGGCTCGATCAAGCTGGTGGCGGTTTTCAGCGCGGCCTCGATCTCCCGATCGTAGTGGAGGCTGACGCGGTCCAGCACTTCGTCCAGCCGTCCGGTCTCCTCGCCGGTGGCGATCATCCGCACCAGCATGGGCGGGAACAGCGGCTCCCCTTGCAGCACCACGTGGATCTCCTTGCCCGCGGTCACCTCCTCGATCACCCGTTGCCAGCTTTCCTGGTAGCGGCAATTGCCGCTGACCTGGCCGGCCAGCCGCAGGGCGTCCAGCAAGGGCACGCCGCAGCGGAGCAGCACGCCCAGGGTGCGCAAGCTGCGGCTCAGCACGATCCGCTGCACCAGGGGCCCCAGCACCGGCAGCCGCAGTTTCAGGCCGTCCCAGTGCCAGCGTGCTGCGTCGGTCCGCAACGCCCATCCCCAGCCCACGCCCACAGCCGCCAAAGCCAGCAACCACGCCCACCAGTAGCCGGTCAGGGCCTGGGAGACGGCCATCACCACGCGGGTGGGCAGCGGCAGGGTCATCTGGCGGCTGGCAAAAAGCGGGGTGAACTTGGGCAACACGTAGGTGAGCAGAAAGATGGTCACGCCCACGGCCATCACGGCCATCACACACGGATAGGCCATCGCCGCCCGCACCTTCCGCCGCGTGTCCAGCTCCGCCCGCAGGTAGTCGGCCACGCGGGCAAGCATCTGGCTCATCAAGCCGGTGGCCTCCCCGGCCCGAACCAACGCGAGGTACGTCGGCCCAAACAGCCCGGCGTGCTCCTCCAACGCCTGGGAAAAGTCTTCCCCCTGTTCCAGTCGCCGGAGCAGTTCGGCCAGCAGCCGCCGCAGCCGGGGGTGGGTTTCCTGTTCGGCGATGGCCTGCATGGCCTGGGCCAGCGAAACGCCGGTGTCGGTCAACAGGGCCAGCTGGTCGGTGAACTGAAGCAACTCTCTTTTGGTGATAGGGCGCAGCAGCCCGCCCAGCCCCTCCGAAGCCGGCTCGGCCGGTGTCTCCCAAGCTGCCTGGTCGTCCAGCGGCGGAACCGCAGCGGCCGGCGGCGAAGCCGCCGCCGAGTCGGAGGAGGACCAGAGTGCCGAGGAGGACCAGGACATAAGGCGTCCCTTGCTTGCAGGGGGTCTTCGATGCCTGCCGGCGGGGATTTTGTCGTTTTGCCTCCAGGTGGTTGCCCCCGGCGCACGCTGCGGCAGGCCCCTCTTTCAACCATAGCTTGCTTCCCCGGCCGAGGCTCAAGACGAGCTGCGAACCGCATCCAGCGAAAGATCCAACTGGGTGCCCACGGCGTGCCACACCTCCTCCAGCGTGGTGATCCCCTCGCGCACCTTGCGCAACCCGTCCTCCAGCAGCGAGGCCATGCCTTTTTTTCGGGCCAGTTGCCGCACGGTGATCAGCGTGGGGTTGGAGGTGATCACGTCCCGCAGCTCGTCGTCGATGACCAGCATCTCGTGGATGGCGATCCGCCCCCGGTAGCCGGTGTTGCGGCAGTGGCGGCAGCCGGCCCCCTTGGAGAGCCGCTGCATGGGCATGCCCAGCTTCTCCAGCGTGCGGCGCACCTTGCGCGACGGCTCGAACTCCTGGCGGCACTGGGGGCACACGCGTCGCACAAGCCGCTGGGCCAGCACCAGGTTGAGCCCCGCCCCGATCAAGTACGGCTCCACGCCCATGTTGATCAGCCGCGTTACGGCCGAGCAGGCGTCGTTGGTGTGCAGGGTGCTCAGCACCAGGTGTCCGGTCAGGGCGGCCTGGATGGCGGTGCGGGCGGTTTCCTCGTCGCGGATTTCGCCCAGCATGATCACGTCCGGGTCCTGCCGCAGCAGGGTGCGGAGGGCCTTGGAAAAGGTGAGCCCCAGCCGCTCCTGCACCTGGAACTGGTTGATCAGCGGCAGGTGGTACTCGATGGGGTCTTCCACCGTGCAGATGTTGTTTTCCATGCTGGAGATGTCGTTCAAGGCGGCGTACAAGGTGGTGGACTTGCCGCTGCCGGTGGGACCGGTGACCAGCACGATGCCGTTGGGGGCGCGGATCTGCTCGCGGAACACGCGCAAGATGTCCTCGGTAAAGCCCAGCTGCTCCAGCTCCAGGGAGATACTGCGCGTGTCCAGGATGCGGATGACGGTCTTTTCGCCGCGGGAGCCGGGGAAGGTGCTCACCCGCAGGTCGATCTTCCGCCCGTCCAGCATCACGTGGATCCGCCCGTCCTGCGGCAAGCGGCGCTCGCTGATGTCCAGCGAGGCCATGATCTTCACCCGGCTGGTCACCGCGGCGGTAAGGTGCTTGGGCACCTCCAGGGCCTTGGAGAGACGGCCATCGACGCGGTTGCGCACCCGCAAGCAGCGTTCGGCCGGCTCGATGTGGATGTCGCTGGCCCCCTCTTTAACCGCCGTGTAGATGATGTAGTTGACCAGCCGGATCACCGGCGACTGCCCGGCCACCTCCTCGATGTCCGACAGGTCTTCCACCACGTCCTCGATCAGCGTCACTTCGCCGTCCTGGGCGTTCTCGATGATGTCGTCGATGACGAAGACCTTGGAGTCGGGCAGGTTGGTAATCAGGCGGCGGATGTCCTTGGTGGGGGCGGCCACCAACTGCACCTGTTTGCCGGTCAGCGAGGCCACCTCGTCGGCCAGGAACAGGTTCGACGGCTCGGCCACGGCCACGGTGAGCACGTCCCGCACCAGAAAAAGCGGCACCACCAGGTTGGCCTCGATGTACTCCCGCGGCAGCAGCTCGGCGCAGTTCAGGTCGCACAGCCGGGTATCCAGGCGGGCAAAGGGGATGCCGAACTCCTGGGCCAGGCACTCGGTGATCTGCTCCTCGGTGCAAAAGCCGCGCTGGACGAGAATCTCCCCCAGCAAACGCCCCCGGTACTCCGGCTGCTTTTGCAGCCGCAGGGCCTCCTCCAGTTGCTCGGGAGCCAGGTAGCCCCGCTGCACCAGCAGATCGCCCAGCCGGTGGGTCACCATGGGAGTGCCGGGAGGATGCATGGACCAATGCTCGCCGTAGGGACAAAAAAGGGGCTACTGGTAACTTTTCACCGCGTCGATGAGGCTGTCGAACACTTCCAGTTGTTCGTCCAGCCGGG
>JALSGI010000324.1 GCA_026982835.1 Planctomycetota bacterium
GCTTGCCGCCCAGTCGCCTGCGGGGGGGAGCAGCGATCGGGCCGCGCAGGAGAGGGCTCGCCGGGCCATCCCGCAGCAGAAGCTTTCCCCGGCCGCCCGCCGCAAGGTGCAGGCCGTGCTGCATCGCGTGAGCGTGTTTCGCCGCACGCCCGTGCAGCCGGTCTTCTGCGCCCCGGAGCTGTTCGAGTTCCTGGTGCTGCACCCGGACGTGCTGGTGGGGCTGTGGCACGTGCTGGGGATCAGCAACGTGCGGCTGCGTCGTACGGGCCGCCGCACGTTCGTGGCCGACGACGGGGCCGGCACGCAAAGCGATGTGGAGTTCCTCTACAGCTCGGCGGGGTATCATCTGGTTTATTCCGTGGGTCGGTACCAGGGGCCGCTGGCTCCCCGGCCCATCCGCGGCGGCTGCCTGTTGCAGTTACACTACGCCTCGGTGCCCCAGGCCACCCGGCCCACGCTGCTGACCCGCATGGAAATCTTCGTCCGCATCGATAACCTGGCCGTGGACCTGGTCACCCGGGCGTTTCGCAACACGGTGGGCAAGATGGCCGATTTGAACTACACCGAAACGGTGGCCTTCGTGGGGCAGATGTACCGCGTGGCCCAACGGCGGCCGGAGCTACTGCACCAGATGACCGCCCGCATGACCGGCGTGGCCCGCGGAGACCGCGAGCGGTTCGTGCGGCTGGTCTATCAAGTGGCCGGGGCGGAAGTACCCCAGGAGCCCCTGCTGGCCAACTCTGCCCCCGGGCAGGGACGCAAGCCGGCCCGGCTTGTCCGGCGGCCAAGCCCCCCGGGCAGCTCGTCCCGGGAAGGCGAACCCCTGCGGCGGCAGTGGCGTCAAAGCGGAGGTAAGCCCCGGTCCGTGCGGCGTTGACAGCCTCCTTGCCGCGGGAAACGGAAGCCGACTTGCCGGGCCTTCTGTGCCGCGGCTCACCGCCGCGCCGCACGGTGCGGGCGGTAGATCTCGGTGGCCGTGCCCAGAAGCATCTCGGCGGCAAAGGAGACGGTTTCGCTCAAGGTGGGGTGGGGATGGATCGTCTCGGCCAGATCGCGCACCGTGCAGCCGGTCTCCACGGCCAAGGCCGCCTCGGAGATCAAGTCGCCGGCCCGGGGGCCGACGATCCCCACGCCCAGCACCCGCTGCGTGGAGGCCTCCACCACCAGCTTGGTCATCCCCTCGGTGCGGCCCAACGAGTGGGCCTTGCCGCTGGCGGCCCAGGGGTAGCGGGCCACTTCGATCTGCACCCCGGCTCGGGCGGCCTGCTGCTCGGTGTAGCCGACCCAGGCCACTTCCGGGTCGGTGAACACCACGGCCGGGATGGCCATCGTGTCCATGGCCGCCGGCTCGCCCAGCAGCCCCTCCACGGCCACTTTGCCTTCGTGGGCGGCCTTGTGGGCCAGCATGGGATTGCCCACGCAATCCCCAATGGCCAGCAGGTGCGGATCGTCGGTGCGCATCTGCTGATTGACCTGGATGAAGCCGCGGGAGTCCAACTTCGCCTGGGTGTTTTCCAGACCCAGCGAGGCCGTGTTGGGCTTGCGGCCGATGGAAACCAGCACTCGGTCATAGGATTTGGTAAAGATACCCTCGGGACCTTCCATCACCACCTCGACCGCCTCGCCTCGGTCCTTTAGCTCCAGCACGCGCGTTTTCAGGTAGATGGCCTCCAGTTGCTTGCGCAGCCGCTTGGCCAGCGGGGCCACCAGGTCGGGATCCATGCCCGGCAGCAGGCTGTCGGTCAGCTCCACCACCGAGACCCGGGAACCCAGCGCCCGATACACCGTGCCCAACTCCAGCCCGATGTAACCCCCTCCCACCACCAGCAGCGACCCGGGCACCTCGGGCAGCTCGAGGGCGTCGGTGGAGTCCATCACGCGGGGAGAATCGATGGCCAGGGCGGGCACTTTCAACGGCACCGAGCCGGTGGCCACGATGCAGTGATCGAAAGAGAGCTGCTGGAGCTCCAGCTCCTCCTGGTCCACGGGATGGAGCCGCAAGGTGGTGGAGTTGAGAAACGAGGCCCGGGCGCGAATCCGCCGCACCTTGCGTTGCCTGGCCAACTGGGCCAGCCCGCCGGAGAGAGTCTGGATGAGCTTCTCTTTCCGCTCCCGCAGGCGTTGCAACTCCACCTGGGCCGGGCCGAACTGGACACCCCAGTCGGCCAGCTCGTGGGTTTCTTCAATCACGCGGGCCACGTGCAGCAGGGCCTTGGAGGGAATGCAGCCTCGCAGCAAGCAGGTGCCGCCCAGCCGCCGGTCGGCATCCACCAGGGTCACTTGCATCCCCTTGTCGGCGGCCAGGAACGCGGCCGCGTAGCCGCCCGGGCCGCCCCCGATCACCACCAGTTGCGCATGGGCCGAGCCGGCCTGGGGGGCTTGCCGGTCGGCTTGCACGGAAAGCTGACTCATGCGAACGACTCTTCGGCTGAGCGGAGCAGGGCCTTGCGGCGGGATTCCAAGTCCACCCCATGACGCTACCGCTTTTCCCCCCGGCGGACAAGTGGCCGTGCCAACCGCTGCAAGCCGCAGAACCGATCCGGCCGGGGAGCCTGCAATGCCCCCGACACCCTTTCCAGGACAATCCCCCCCCGGGAAGAACCTATAACTTACATGGAAGAGTTTCAGATCGCGGAAGCAACGGAACATCGATGGTGAGCGTTTCCTCTTCCCAGCAGGGCCCCGCCCAGCCCGGACTGGCCCCGGACCGGGTAGAACAAGAAAACCGCCGCCGCATCCTGCGGTGCGTGCTGGCTCTGCTGGTGGTGCTGGCCGGCGGGGCGGCCGGGTTTGCCTGGACCGAAAACTGGAGCCTGTGGGAGTCGCTGTACTTTACGCTCATCACCATCACCACCGTCGGCTACAGCGACCAGGGAATCTCCCCGCAAGGAAAGCAGTTCGCCGTGTTGTTGCTGGTGGGAGGGATCGCCACCACCACCTACTGCATGAGTTCGCTGGTGCAGATCGTCGTCAGCCGCCAACTGGGATGGAAGCGAAGCATGCAACGCCAAATCGACCAACTCAGCCGGCACGTGATCGTCTGCGGCTACGGCCGGGTGGGGCGCACCGTGGCCCAGCAACTGCTCAAGGCCGACATCCCCTTCGTGGTCATCGAGCAGGACGAGCAGCACTACCAGGAAGCGGTGGATCGGGGACTGCTGGCCCTGCACGGCAATGCCACCGAGGACGCGGTGCTGAAGGCTGCCGGGGTTGCCCGCGCCCGGGCCGTGGTCTGCCTGCTGGACTCGGATGCCGAAAACGTGTTCATCACCCTCTCGGCCCGCGATCTCAACCCCCAGGCTTTCATCGTCTGCCGGGCGGAAACCGAAAGTGCGGCCGGAAAGGCCCATCGGGCGGGTGCCCGCATGGTCGTC
>JALSGI010000325.1 GCA_026982835.1 Planctomycetota bacterium
ATCTGCGTCAAATACATGACTACATTTTGCAGTTTCTTTTGCAGGAACTTTTGTGTTACCGGGCAGTTACGTCAAATCGGCCGGGGGAAGTTGGGGCTAAACACGTACGGTGCCTGTGGCAGCAGCCGATGATGGACGACAAGCCCTGGGGTTGCTCCAACCCGATGGCCCCAGTACGCTTTCGCCCTGCCCCGGTGCGGCACGCAGCATGCCGGGCCGGGACAGCAGCCGGCTGTGGCCCGGTTCCCTCAATCTCACGCCCCCGGACAACCGATACCACCAGCATAAACGGTCCGGTCGCCTGGGAACCGGAACCACCCGGAAAGCTTTGCTAGCACAGGCCCGCTACACCATACAACCAACAGGGGGTTGCCGTGGAGAACATCCACCCCTTGGCCTCGGTCAGCCCCGAGGCCAGGATCGGAGAGGGTTGCACGATTGGTCCGTTTTGTGTCGTCGAGCCGGACGTGGAGATCGGGCCCGGCTGCGTGTTGGAAAGCCACGTAGTGATCAAAAGCGGCACTCGCATCGGCTCCCACAACCACATCCACGAAGCCGCGGTGCTGGGTGCTCCCCCCCAGCACCTCCGCCACCCGGGCCCCTACGGGGGAGTGCAACTGGGCTCTCACAACGTCATCCGGGAACACGTCACCATCCACCGGGCCCTGGAAGCCGACGCGGCCACCGTGGTGGGAGATCACAACTTCCTCATGGTCAACGTCCACATCGCTCACGACTGCCAGGTCGGCTCCCAGGTCATCATGGCCAACAATGTGATGCTGGGCGGGCATGTGGTCGTTGGGGACGCTGCTTACCTGGGGGGTGCCGCGGCCGTGCACCAGTTCTGCCGCATCGGCAGCGTGGCCATGGTGGGAGGCCAGGCCCACGTAAACAAGGACGTACCCCCGTTTGTCACCGTGGATGGGCTCAGCTCCCTGGTGGTGGGGCTGAACCTGGTGGGTCTGCGGCGGCGGGGTTTCTCCTCCGAACAGATCCGGCAATTGAAAGAAGCCTACCGGTTGATCTTTTGCAGCGGCTTGCCTTGGGAAGAGATGCTGCACCAGTTGCAACTCCAGTTTCCCGATGAACCCGCCGCCTGTTTCCACCGCTTCTTGCAGCAGACCAGCCGGGGCATTCTCCACCAGCGGCGGGTGCCTCGGGCCGCCACGATCAAGCTCCCCACGCTCCCAGAAACCCAAAAACACCAGCGCAAAGCAGGCTGACGGCCTGCACGCCCACCCCTGCTCGCACCGGCTCCTAGCTGTGCGATTCTCGCACCAGCGGCTCCAGCACCTTGGTATTGCGTTCCACGGCCAGTACGATCGTCTGCTGCCGCGCCCCGTCGGGACTGGTGGCCACGGCCGGGATCACCTGCCGGGCGTTAGGCAGGGAAAACCGAACGGTGAAACTTCCGTCGGGACGCAAGGGGATCTCTTCCCCCTGGAGCGTCACCTGGGCTCCCGGGGCGGTCCAACCATGCACCACCAACTCCGCATCCAGCTCAAAGGGGAAGGCCGGCTCCCCGGCCGGGAGAACCCCCTTGCGCATGGGTACGAACTCCCCGATGGCCTCGCTGACGCGCCGGCTCCCGTGGGCCCGATCCAGCCGGTTGCTTCCCATCTGGTATTCCCAGGCCGCGTCGTTGGCCGGGCGGCTGCGGCGACTGGGCGTGGTAACGATATTGCTGCGAGCCAGCACGAAAAACTTGCCGCTGGGCGCCAGGTAGCCCAAGTCCACCCGAAACGTCCGCGGCGGGTTGTCCACGTCGATGAACCAGCAGTTCACCCCCCCGTGAATCCGGATGTCCCGCAGCACCGTCTCCGTGGTGTTGGTCGTGGAACGGTCGCCGATCTCCAGCAGTCGCAGCACCGGCACCGAGCTGTGCCACTGCTGGGCCAGGGCCGCCTGGGCCCGCCGTACCTTCTCCGAAGTCACGTGCCACTGTACCCGCAGCCAGTACGAGTCCAGCACTGAGAGCATCACCTGGTCGCTCTGGCGGCCGTTGCCGGAAACGGTGGCCAGCTCCCGCTGCTGGCGGCATTCCAGATGGAACTGCTTGATCCGCCGGGCCACCGCCGGCGAGGAGCGGCCGGTGCTGCTGCTTTGCCGCGTACCGGCCCGGGAAGAAGAGCTGCTTTTCCGCTTGGCCGAGCCGGCGGATTGCTTCTTGGCCGAAGAGGAACCCTTGGATCGAGAACCTGAAGAGCTGCCCCGCTTCTTGGCCGACGCCCGCTGCCGGCGGCGAATCGCCGCGGCAAGTTTCCGCACCAGTTGTTCTTTGTTCAGGCTGCTGATTCCGGTCAGACCGTGCTTTCGGGCCAGTTGCGTCAGTTCTTTGACCGTGTGGGCTCGCAGTTCTTTCAACGTCATGGAACAACCTCGTTTGGGGCAGGAGGCAGCGCGGTTTCACGACCGTGCACACCATCCACTGGATCGGCAACGGCCTCCGGGTGCCGGCAGGCGGAAAACCGAACTATGTTGAGCAGATTTCTACCAATGACAGACACCTTTTCCGGTCAGGGCAACTCCTTTCCTTCGCCAGGGGCCCATCCCCGCAGCACCAAGTCACAAGCACCTTTAAGCCCGATTGTATCCCCCTGAAGCGTTTTTCGCAACGACCCGGCCGGCTGCCAACCGGAAGATGATGACGCAAGTTGCCTTATAGAAAGAAGTTACAAAAATAGCTCTCCCCGCCCCTTCGCACCACCCGCCTGGGGGGCACCCCTGAAGAGTTTTTTCCTCGCCCCGCAGGGCAACAGGCATCAAGTCGGGCTT
Organism: Planctomycetota bacterium; assembly: GCA_026982835.1. Classification (GTDB taxonomy): domain Bacteria; phylum Planctomycetota; class Planctomycetia; order Pirellulales; family S012-138; genus S012-138. The sequence goes on from JALSGI010000325.1 coordinate 2,776, forward strand.
TTCATAGCGCACATCCCCCTTTCCCGCCGCAGGGGCGGCAACCCACCCCCCGCCGCGGCCCAACACAGGACGTTTGCCATCACCTTTTCGGCACGCTTAGAGCTTATCCGAAAAATACTCCGGCCTCACGATTGCGGCACGTCATTGGATTTTTCGGATAGGCACTTAGCAAACGTGCAGCAAGTGCTGTTTACTGCGCCGGTAGAAGCCTACGGATTCCAGCGCCCGATACACTTCCTCCAGCGTTTTCTCCCCGAAGTTGTTGATGCTCAGCAGGTCTTCCGGCCGTTTTTGCAACAGGTCGCGCACGGTGAAGATGCCGCGCTCCTCCAGGCAGTTGGTCGTGCGGACCGACAGGCCGATTTCGGCCAGACTCAAATCCAGCCGCCGCTCCAGATCCTCGGCCAGCCCCAACGAGTGGTTGATGCGAATGCGCGTCCGAGCCATGGTCTTCTCTCCGTGACCACGAGAACACTCCGTACACTCCGCCGGCACCCTCCATGCCGACAAACGGTCAGTATAGCGAAGCGGCCCGGTATGCAAAGAGATTTTTGCCGCTCCGGGCACCGAAATTCCCCTCCCATCC
>JALSGI010000326.1 GCA_026982835.1 Planctomycetota bacterium
GGCCAACCGCCGGCTTACGCCGGCGGCTCGCCGTTGCAAGAATCAAAGCAAGTCCACCAGGTACGTTGTTTTCCACAAAACACGCTTTTTCCTGCCCGGTGCGGAAGCACCAGTGGCGAGCCCCGGACTTCAGTCCGGGGAGAGCCGAACAAACACCTGTGTGTTGACCTTCGCCGCCAGCTTCAGCCAGCGGAGGAGCGTGCTCACGTCAGTGCGGGGAGAATCGGCTTGCTGAAGCAGTGGCTACCTGGCCGCCGGGTCTTCCATTTGCTGGGCCAGTTGCTCCCGGAGCTGCTGGTGCTTTTCTTCCAGAGCCTGCTGGATCTGTTGCAAGCGGCCGCTTGTGTTCTGCAGTCGCTGGTGCAGCTGGTCGTACTCCTGTTGGATTTTCTGGCGAAAGGCCATCAGCGTGCGCTGCAGCACCGGCTCGGGCAGCATCTGGTTCATCCGGCACCAAAGCTCCTCGCTGGCCGCCCGCACCTGCATCACTTCGATCTGGGCCTTGCGAAGCTGGGCTTCGGTTTGGGTTAGCTGTTCCTGCCATCGGGCCAGGCGTTGTTGTTTTTCCTCCAGCGCCTGTTGCCGCTGCTTCAGCTCCGCCCCCCAGCGCTGCTGTTCTTCGTGGAGTTTGCCGCGGGCGGCTTCCAGCTCGGCCTGTTGCTGCTCGACAAAGGTTTTCCATTGGCTTTGCTGCTCTTGCCACTGGCTGCGCTGCTTTTGCAGTTGTTCTTTCTCCAAGTAGAGCTGTTCCTGTTGCTGGGCCAAAGCCCGGCGCTGCTCCTCCCAGCGTTGCCAGTCCTGTTCCAACGCCCGGCGGTTTTGCTCTAGCTGCTCCAGTTGCTGCCACCACTGCTGTTGCAGTTGCACCTGGAGGGCCTGAAGCTGCTGGGCTTCCCAGGCCAGTTGGGCCTCTTGTTGGACGATCGCCTGCTGCCGCAGCTGTGCCTGGCGGACGGCCCCCTTGGCCTGGAGCACCAGCTCGTGGAGGAATTGTTCCCGTTGCTGGATTTCCCGCTGGCGGGCTTGCAGCTGCTGGCGCTGCTGGTCCAGTTGCTGCTGGACCAGTTCGAGTTGTTCGCGTTGTCGGGCCAGTTGTTGCCGTTGCTGTTGGAGTTGCTGTTGTTTTTGCTGGAACCACTCGGCCTGTTCCCGGCGCTGTTTCTCCAGCAGTTGTTCCTGCACGTGAAGCTGGTTTTCCCGTTGGTCCAGGTCCTGGCACCACTGCTGGAAGTGCCGGGCCAGTTGCTGGGCCTGGGTGCGCATGTGTTGCAGGGCCGCTTCGGGCACGTGGTCCGGCAGCAGCTCCTCGAACAGCTCGGCCGCATCGCCGAAGGCCGGGCGCTGCTGGGAATGGACCGGGGGCAGATGGGCCTGGTCCACCCGATGCTGGCAATTGGCATCCTGGGGGGTGGGACGCGGGCGGTCGGAATCGCCGGAGGACATGGCTTGTTCTCCTCGTGCAAGGGAGCACCCCGGGGTGCTCTGGCACGGATTGCCTGGACGGTATAATTTGCCTTATCGAAAAAGGTCGGTTGCTGCCAAGGCGGAATTGACCCAAAACGCCTGCTCGGGCCGGCTCCTTCTGGTTCGGGATGGCGGTCGTGCTGGCGGTGCCGTCGCTGCTTGTGCGGAGAGTTGCCGATGCACCACGATCCCAAGTACCAGCCCGGCGATCCCCCCGGCCCCCGAGGGCTGCCGCCGGAGGTGATCGTCTCTCCGGACGTTTATCGCCCCCAGCGGCTTCCGCCCGGGCAAAGCCGTACGCGCAAGTGGCCTGTGCTCCACTGGGGCCGTGTGCCGCAGATTCCCCGGCAGCGCTGGCGTCTTTGGGTTCGCGGGCTGGTGCGGCAGGAGCTGGTGCTCACCTGGGAGCAGTTTCGGGCCTTGCCCCAGGTGCGGGTGTTTTCGGATTTCCATTGCGTCACCCGCTGGTCGCGGCTGGGCAACCTGTGGGAAGGGGTGTCGGCTCGCACCCTGCTGGAGCAAGCCGGGGTGCTGCCGCAGGCCCGCTTCGTCCTCCTGCAAGGCTACGACGACGGCTGGACCACCAATGTGCCCCTGGAGGAGTTCCTCCAGCCGGACGTGTTGCTGGCCCACAGCCACGACGGCCAGCTGCTGGATGCCGAGCACGGCGGGCCGGTGCGGGTGGTCATCCCGCGGCTGTACGCTTGGAAGAGCGCCAAGTGGGTGCGGGCCATTCACTTGCTGGCCGAGGACCAGCCCGGCTACTGGGAACGCTGCGGCTACCACAACCACGGCGACCCGTGGAAAGAGGAACGGTTTGGCTAAGGGAAACCCTACCATTCCTCGTCGGTTTTTTCCTCCACGGGCTTGGTGGCCGAAAGGGTGGGACGAACCGCAGGCTGGCCGGCCTGAGCCAGCAATTGACGCTGCTCTTCGGTGAGCTTCACGTAGCCCAGCCCTAGCAGCACCTCCAGCACTTCGCTACAGGTGGGGAACATCCGCCCGCTGCGACGCTTGTACTCGTCCAGGGCGTTCATGAACTCGATCTCTTCGGGCGTATAGTCGCGTTCGCAGGTGGTGGGATCGATCTGCCGCCGGCGTTGCACCTTGCGGCGTTGGCCCTTGCGCCGCTCGACGGCCACCGGCTGGTTGCGTTTGCGGCGGTCGCTCCCACTGCGGCGGTCCTTTCCCTGGCGGCGGTCGATGACGGCCAGCTTTTCCTTGGGTTGCTTGGCGGACTTGGTGCGTGCCACCGATCGTCTCCTCAGCACACGGGGAAGGGGGATGCGGGAGTCCCGTTCCAGGAAGCGTCTATTGGTAATCTACACGCTTTAGGAATCGGCTGACGGTTGAGGAAAGTTCTGCGGCAAAATAAAGACGGCACTTTGCAAAAAATAAGACGATTGCATCGACTATGCGGAAAAGAGAAACTCTCCAGATGCAGCCAGGGCCACGATGGGGAAACCTCCGTCCCAACTGCAGACGATCCACGCCTGGAGAAAAAAACAAGCCTCGGCTCCCCCCGGCTAGGGGCCGGCCGAAGGAGAGCCAGGACGCACTTCCTTTTTGCTCCTTGTACATGTACACCGTGCAAGCACAAGACGGAGCGTTTCCAGAGCAAAAAAGTGTCGATTTTTGTCCGGCGAGCCGCGTGCGTCAGCACGCGGTTGAGTGGCGAGCCGCCGACTTCAGTCGGCGGAGGGCTTGGAGGCGTGGAGGCTTGGGGGCGTGGGGGGATGGAAGAGCCCCGCACGTCAGTGCGGGGAGAACAGCGAATCGGCTTGCGACTTGCGACTTGCGCTGGTGCGCCGGAGCTTCCGCACCGGGGCCGGAAAAAAACGCCAATTCTTGCAACCGGCGAGCCGCGTGCGTCAGCACGCGGTTGCTACGGT
>JALSGI010000327.1 GCA_026982835.1 Planctomycetota bacterium
CTATCTTACCCCTCAGCTTCCCATTTTCCCACAGATGTTTCCCAAATCTCCTCTTGACATCTCCCCCACCCCCTTCCAACGCGCAAAAGTTGAACTGGATCCGGCCGGGAGTGCTAGCAAAAACTGGCGTTGCATTCACGGGGCGGTTGAGCTAAAAAGCGCGTGGTTTTTCCGGAAGGCAAGTTCTGGATTTCCTGGCAGATCCGCAGATCAAAGGGGTTTTTCCCGTCGGGCAAGCGACATCCCTTTTCCCCGTGCCCACGGAAGGGATACGGACATGCACGTTCCCGTTGCGGTCCCTGTTCGGGGCCTGGACTTTTGTGCTTCGATGCACGCTCTGTGCGAAGACATCTGCAATCGGCTCCCGGAGCTGAAGCACATCGACATGCGCTACGTGCTCGTCACGGTGCGCAGGGCGCGCAAGCCGGTGCTGCACGGCTTGCAGGCTTCGCTCACCCCGTTGCGATTCGCCGGGGGCAGCCGCACCATGCAGCGCCAGGGGTGCACCTGGGCCATCCAGCAGGTTTTGACCCCGGCCGGAGAAGAGGCTCTTTACATCCTCAGTTTCTACCTGCCGCGGTTTCTGGATCAGCCGTTTGAAGAGAAGCTGGTCACGGTGGTCCACGAGCTGTGGCACATCAGCCCGCGTTTCGACGGGGACCTGCGCCGCTTTCCCGGCCGTTGCCATCTGCACAGCCCGCGGCAAAAAGACTACGACGCCTGGAGTGCCTCTCTGGCCCGGGCCTACCTGGCCTGCCACCCCCCGCCGCAGCGGCTGCGGTTCCTGCGGTACAGTTTCTCCGAGCTGCTGGTTCTCCACGGGGAGATCACCGGCCTGGAGGTGCAGCAGCCCAAGGTGTACCCGATCCGCCAGGCTGCCCGCTGCCGGGAAGCATGATCTGCCGCCGGCTTGGTTTGCTGCCGCAGAGGGAACAGCCCGAGGAAACACACAAGCGTGGGAGTGCCACGTCGCGGCCGTCCCTGGTTTTGCGGGAGCTTCTGTCTCTTCGGGCCGCAAGTTGTCCAGGCGCGGTGATTTTTTCAACAAGGACCGCCGGCCGCACATTTCCACATCTTTCTCAGCCTCAGCGCCTGCCCCGAAATGGAATGAACAGCCCGTAAAGAAGTCCGTTTGAAACCAAAACTTCTCATTGGATTGATCGCAGGATTTATCGCAAGTGCTGTAAAAAACGGCTCAGCGGGAGTTTCGTCCTCCCGGGCTTGCGTTTTTCAACGGGCTGTTAAGAATGGACTCCGGCTGGCGCCATCGGCCGAAAGGGCTTTCTGGTGCGTACAGGGCAGGCCGAGGGCCATGAACGAAAAGACGCCTCAAAAGGTCGTTGCTCCCCGCCGGCGATTGTCTCTGTGGTGGTGGTTGGCCGCCGTGGTGATGGTTCTGGTGGTGTTGCCGATCCTGGCGCACTTCTACTCCACCAGCGAGTACTTCTCCCCGGAACTGATAATCTCTAAAGAAACCACCTACATCACCGAGCCGCTTACGCCCGAGGGCTTGCCCGACTACGCGGCCTGGCTCAATCGCCGCTTGCGCCAGGGAGTGACCCCGGAGAACAACGCGGTAGTGCTGCTGCTCAAGGCCCTGGGCCCCCGGCCTGGCGGGGAGATTTTGCCGCCAGGGGTATTTCGCCAATTGGGGATGTCGCCCCCGCAGGAGCAAGGGGAGTATTTTCTCCCAATCTGGAAGGGACTATCTTTGCATTTCCCGGGCGACAAGGAAAGCAGGGATCGCTGGAGCGATCTATGGCGGAAGCTTGCCGAGCGTCCTTGGCATCGCAGGGAAGCGCCGCTGCTGGTTGAATTGCTGGAAGACAACCACCGTCCACTAGTGCTAGTGCGGCGTGCCTCGCTGCGGCCGCGGTTCTTCATGCCGATAATGCTGCACCCTCACACCCGGGCTCCTTTCCCTTGTATTGGATTGTGGCGGGGATTCCGCGAGGTGGTCAGCGCTCTTTCTCTGCGGGCCATGTTGCATCTGGGCCACGGTCGCGTGGAAGAAGCCTGGCAGGATCTGCTGACCCTCAAGCGTCTGGGGCGTTTGCTGGAACAGGAACTGTTCGGGTTTTCCATGCAGTTGGGCTGGGCGGCCGAAAAAATGGCCGCCGACGGCACGATGCGGCTTCTGACCCACGCCGAGCTGGACAAGATTACCCTCCAGCATTACTTGCAGCAGTGGCGGCAATTGCCCACGGTGGCTGATGCGACCGAGTCACTGGACTGGGGGGAGCGGTTCTCCACGCTCGGCGAGCTGATCTCGCTGTGGCAGACTCCAACCTCGCAGGTGCGGTCTCTTCAACCCTATCTCACGGGAGGCTTGCCGCTTCGGGATCTGGATATCAACCACATCCTTCGCCGGGTCAACCAGTTCTACGACCAAGCGGTCCAGGTTGAACGCACCAGGTCGTACCTGCAAGTGAAAGCCCAATTCGACGCCTGGGAAGCGGAAGCTCAGCAAAAAGCAGAGGACCCCTGGCTGCTTGTCGCAGCGTTTGTTAACCGCACGGCCCGCAGTGAACGGATGGCCCACAAAGTGGTGGCCCTTCTTGCGGTATGGTTCATTTTCAAACGCGACGAACTATGCGCCCGCCAATACCACCTGTTGGTGGAAACGGCCTTGGCCCTGGCCGTCTATCGGGCCCGGTGCGGCCACTACCCGGAAAAACTGGAAGAGCTGGTGCCGGAGCTATTGCCGCAGGTGCCGGTGGACTTGTTCGCCCCGGGCCAAACACTCATTTACCGCCGCGAAGGAGAGGGTTATGTGCTTTACAGCGTGGGGCGAAACGGTGTGGACGACCGAGGGCGTCCCAGCAGCTTAAAGGCCCAGGACGACCTGGGATTTCGCATCCTGCCGCGGAGCAATCAGCGGCTCCCCCTGGTGGCTCCGTAGGGGGCGGGGTTGTCCTTTTCCGCCAAGGGGAGCGGGCAGCTTGCTGGTGGTGATCGAGTCGGTGGTTGCTTTGACTCGGCCAGCCCCGGGCTTTGGGCGTGTTTAGCCAGCTAGCAGATTGTTTGGTTCGACACTTCCGTACCAGGCGGGAATAAAAGTGTTTTTTCTCGCAAACGGCGAGCCGCGCACCTTCAGCCAGCGGAGGGCGGCAGGCTGTGAGCCACTGGGAGCTTCCGCTCCGGTGCAAGAAAACAGATCGCGGCGAGCCGGGAGCACGAGCTCCCGGAGGCGAGAAGAAAGCGGCGCATGATTGCCGTGCTCTCCGTGGGCTTACGCCCACGGCTCGCGGCTGCAAGAACCAGCGCCAGCGGCAAGACAACCGCGTGCTGACGGTGCGCGGATGGTCGGAGAAGCATCGACTCGTTTTTGCTCTGGAAACGTCCCA
>JALSGI010000328.1 GCA_026982835.1 Planctomycetota bacterium
GGTGCTTCCGCACCAGTGCGAGAAAAAGCGTTTCTTCTTGCAACCGGCGAGCCGCCAGCTTCAGCTGGCGGAGGAGTGGCCAACCGCCGGCGTGAGTCGGCGGTTGAACGGCGAGCCGCGCACCGTCAGCCAGCGGAGAAAAACAACGCAATGCGCTTGTTCGGCTCTCCCCGGACTGAAGTCCGGGGCTCGCCGGACAAAAATCAACTCTTTTGCTCTGGAAACGCTTCGTCTTGTGCTGCACGCTAAACCCGTATAAAGCCGGGGGCTCGCCACGCCTCCAAGTTTCCTTACGGGTTGCGGTCGGCCGCGGGAGACCGGCGCATCAGCTCCAGCAGTTTGCCGGCGGCCGCCTCGGCGAAAGCCGGGTCGTTGATATGGGCGTCCAGCTCCACCAGCTCCACCTGCGAGGAGAGGTTTTCCCGGATGGCTTGAAACAGCGCCTGGCGTGCCTCGGGCCAGTCGAACGGCTGCCCCGAGGCGTCGATGGCCGACACGCCCCGCAGCGGCAGCATCACGGCCGCAGGTGCCCGGGCGGCGGAGAGCTTTTGGGCAATCTGGCGTCCCAAGGCGGCGTTTTCTTCCGGCGTGGTGCGCATGAGGGTGACCGTGGGATTGTGCCGGTAGAAGCGGCGTCCCTGGAACTTTTCCGGCACGGTTTCGGGAGCGTGGAAGTTGACCATGTCGGTCGCTCCCACCGAAACCACCTGCGGCACGCCGCAGGCGGCCGCGGCGGTGAGTCGCTCCGGGCCGGCCGAAAGCACCCCGCCGACCAGCTCGTCGGCCAGCTCCGTGGTGGTGATGTCCAGCACCCCGGCCAGCAACCCCTCTCGCACCAGCGACTCCATCGCCTGGCCGCCGGTGCCCGTGGCATGGAACACCAGCACCTCGTAGCCGGCCTGTTCGAGCACCTGGCGAGCCCGCTCTACACAGGGGGTCGTGACGCCGAACATGGTGGCGGCCACCAGCGGCTTGTCTTCGGCCTCTTCGGGCTGCTGAAGCGCGTGGACCATTCCGGCCATGGCCCCGGCCGCCTCGCGCAACACGGTGCGGCTGATGCGGTTCAGCCCGGCAATGTCCACCACAGCGTTGAGCATCAGGATGTCTTTATCGCCCACGTACTGCCGCACCTGGCCCGAGGCGAGCGTGCTGACCATCAACTTGGGCACGCCCAGGGGCAAGGCCCGCATGGCCGCAGTGCCGATGGTGGTGCCGGCTGAGCCGCCCAGTCCCAGCACCCCTTGCACCTGGCCCTGTTCCCAGAGCCGGCGCAGCAGGGCGGCGGCCCCTTGGGCGGCGGCGGCCACGGCCTGGCCGCGGTCGCGTTGCTGCTGAAGCTGCTGCAAGTCGGCCCCGGCGGCCTGGTAGATTTCCTCTCGCGGGATGTCGGCCTCCACGACGGGCCGGCCCAGGCAACTGGTATCCACCAGCAGCGTCTCTACCCCTTGCTGCTGGAGCACGCGGCGCACGTAGTCGGCTTCGGCCCCCTTGGTATCCAGCGTGGCCAGCACGTAAACCGGCATGATGCAAGCTCCTGTGGGAAGGGATGCTTTACCGAGCGAGGCAAGCCCTTTTCTCCATGGGCGATGGATTGGTGAATATCTTAACGCTTGTTGTTGCACCAGCGAGCCGCAAGTGTCAACTCGCGGAGCCAATTGGCGAGCCGGCGTTTTTCGATTTTCCTCCGGGAGCTGACGCTCCCGGCTCGCTGTGATCTGTTTTCTTGCACTGGAGCGGAAGCTCTCAGTGGCTGCGGCCCTGCCGCCTCCGGGAGCTGACGCTCCCGGCTCGCCGTTCTCCGCCAGCTGAAGCTGGCGGCTCGCCGGTTGCAAGAAGAAACGCTTTTTCTCGCACTGGTGCGGAAGCACCACCGCAAGACCCACGACCCACGACCCAAGACCTCTGGTGCGGAAGCTCCGGCGCAAGGCGCACGCCGCAAGCCGCCCCTCCCCCGGCCGCTTAGGCCCCTTGCAGCAGTAGCCGCACCAGGTGCTCGGTCAGCGGCAAGCCGCTGCGGCGCTCAAAGCCCAGGAACATCGGGCTGGGATTGGCCTCCAGGAACACGTAGGTGCCATCCGGGCGGCGGCGAAAGTCCATGCCGGTCCAGACCAGGTGGAGCGTGCGGGCAATGGCCCGGCATTGCTCCTCCACCTCCTGGGGCAACTCCACGGGGACGATTTTGGGATCGGGGTCTTCGCGGTAGTCGAGGCTATGGGCGTGAATCTCGCAGGCCATCACCTCCCGGCCGGCCACGAACACCCGCACGTCCTGGCCTTCCACCTCCTCTTGCAGCGTCACGGGTGCTAGCAGCAGGCTTTGCAGGTTTTCGGGGGTGAGGTGGTCGGGGGTCACCCGCTCGGTGAACGCCCCGCCTTGGACCGGCTTGAAGATCGAGCGGGGGTGCTCCCGGACAAATTGCACAATTGCCTCGGCGTGGTTGCCGATAATCGTTTGGGGGACCGGTACGCCCAGTCGGGCCACGCGGGCCAGGGCCGCAGGCTTGCGCTGGTGGAGCTGAAACGCCTCCCAGCCGTTGACCCAGCGGACCGGAAGCTCCATCAACAACGACTCGAACAGGCTACGGGTGTCGTTTTCGGCAATGAGCGTTTGTTCCGGGTCGGGCAGCACCGTGGTGGAAAAACCGGAGAGGTTCCGCCAGTAAACCGAGCGGATCTCCTCCAGCGGCACCTCGTCCCCATCGGGCAGCACCAGCAGCCCCCCCCAAGGGTGGGGGCGAAGCATCAGGCGGCAGCGGGCCGGAAAGTCCTCGCTGTTGAGGAACTTCACCCCTACCCCCTGCGTCTGAATAACAGAGGCGACATGCAGGGCGTGCTCGTCGCCTTCGTCGGTGAGGATGAGAACCGTCATAGCAGGCCGAATTTGGGTCAAAACGGCAAAGCCCCACTGGCCGGGGCAATGACGTCAGCCTAACCCGAAACGGAGAGCAATCCAATGCAGCATCCGTTTGCAGGTGTGTTGCCGGGTCCGGACCATGATCCCGGCACTTGGGATCGCCGTCGGCTGCTGCAAGCCCTGGTGGCAGGTGGCGTGGCGGGTGCGGCCTCGGCCGGATGGCAAAGTTCCTTGGCCCAAGAAAAAGCCGCCCCGGAGAAAAACGCCTCCCAAGGCTCCGGCCACCGGCTCTATGTGGTGGTGCCGAAGGACCTGCGCCGCTTCGGCACCAGGCGGCGGGCGGAGCTGGGCGTCTGGGGCCCGTATTTCCCCCTGCAGCAGCCCAAGCAGCCCCCCCAGGCCGGTTTCCTGGCCTGGCTGACCCCCCAGCAGGCCGAAAAACTCTCCGGCAACCAGGCCGTGGCCCAGGTGGTGCCGCTGGAATCCAAGC
>JALSGI010000329.1 GCA_026982835.1 Planctomycetota bacterium
CCTGGACTCGTTGGGCTGGGTCCTTTATCGGCTGGGCAAACTGGAAGAAGCGCTGCGGTACCTGGAACGCTCGGTGGAGCTGCTGGGCGAGGAGCCCGACGGGGTAGTGCTGGATCACCTGGGCGACGTCTATCAAGCCCTGGGCCGCCGCCAGGACGCGGTTCGCATGTGGAAACAAGCCTTGAAGGCGCTGGATCCCAAGACCGAGCAGAAGAAAATCGACCAGGTGCGGCGCAAGCTCCAACAGGCCGAGGCCACCCAGGGCCGCTTGCCCCGAAAACGCCGCTGACCCCCAGCGCAGCACCGGACACTGGAGAGAACGCCGCGAAGTGCCTATTCTTGAACCCTCAGGAGTGCCACTCATCCCCTTTCCCCTTCCGAGGAGCAAACAAGCGTATGGCAGGGCATTCGCATTGGGCCGGCATCAAGCACAAGAAGGCCATTGTGGACGCCAAGCGGGGCAAGCTGTGGAGCAAGCTGTCCCGGGCCATCATCGTGGCAGCCAAGACCGGCGGCGGCGACCCGGAAGCCAACCCCCGACTGCGGCAGGCCATCGCCGACGCCAAGGCGGCCAACATGCCCAACGACACCATCACCCGGGCCATCAAAAAGGGCACCGGCGAGCTGGCCAGCGAGCAGCTGGAAGAGATCGTCTATGAGGGCTACGGCCCGGGGGGTGTGGCCGTGCTGTGCGAAATCCTCACCGATAACCGCAACCGCACCGCTTCCGAAGTGCGGAAGCTCTTCGAGCGCCACGGGGGCAAGCTGGGCACCAGCGGCTGCGTGGCCTGGCAGTTCCACCGCAAGGGGCTGTTTATCATCCCGGCCGACCAGGCCGACGAAGACACCCTGATGGAAGTGGCCCTGGAGGCCGAGGCCGAAGACGTCAAGTCGCAGGGGGAGAAGTTCGAAGTGCTCTGCGACCCGGCCCGCTTCGAGCAAGTGGCCCAGGCCCTCCAGCAGGCCGGGATCACTGCCGAGCTGAAACAGATCACGCTTATCCCTGAGACCACCGTCGATCTGGACGCCGAGACGGGCCGCAAGGTGCTCAAGCTGCTGGAGGCCCTGGACGACCACGACGACGTGCAGAACGTGGTGGCCAACTTCAACATCCCTGAGGAAGTGATGGCCGAGCTGGAGGCGTAAGGGACCGGGAAAACCTGCCTCTGCTGGCTCTCTGCCCAGCCGGGGCAAAGGCCCGCTTCCGGCCTGCTGCCTTCGCTGGCAAATCATTCCACCGCCGCAACCAGCCCCAGCCGGAACAGCTCCGGCAGCAGGCGCACCACCCGGGCGGCTTGCTCGGGAGCCAGTTGTTCCAGCCACTGCCCGAGGGGAATCCCCTGCGAACCGGAACCGCTCAGGGGGGCCAGCAGCTCCAGCACGCCCGGCCGGGGCCGCAGCGCCACCAGGCGCGATTCGGCCGGGAAGAACAACCACTGCACTTCTTGCATGGTCTGCACCCCTTGCTCTCCGCTCGGCTCTTGCCAGCAGAGCCGGATGACCAACGGGTTGACCACCACGCGGTCCCGGGGCGAAAACCCCCCGCGACGCAGGCGGCGCCGACTGGCCCGATTCCAGCGAAAAAACTGCTCCAGTTGGTCGCGGCGGATTTCCTGCTCTTGCTGGATCAACTCAATGGCCAGCATGTGGGCCACTTCGGCCCGCTGCGATGCCGGAAGCTCCGGATGGCGAAACAGCCAGTAGAGAAAATCCACCGGCGCAACCCGCATGCCCGAACCACAAGCTGCCAGGTAACGCCGCAGCCAGTGGTCCCACCGCCGCCCCTGTGATCCGGAAAACCTCTCTCCCAGGCCAACCAGCTTGGGTCCCCCGCACCCACCACGAGCCTGCCAGGACAACCGAGCTTCTTGCGGCATCCCAAGGGCACCGAAAATACTCTCTTCGGAGCGGAAAACGGGAACTCGGTGGCGGGGCAGAGCAACCATGGCAGCAAATCCTTTGACATCCAGGAGCCGGACAAGTGTGCTTTCTACCTATCATCAAAACGGCACAAGGCGTGCCAATGCGCACTCTATGAAGAAGGTTTTCGGTCACAAGCGGCGGAAAAATCGAGAGTTATGGTTTTGGGGCATTTGCTGGGCAGGATCTGCACAACCGGCCCTTGCGCCACCAAAAAGACAACACCACAAAAAATTGTCTTACCTTTGATTCTGCCGCTTGGACTTTGGCCCCCGGGAACAGATCGTTAGCGCCGCAGTGGCGTTTCTCGGGCGGCGGCTCGTTGGCCGGGAGCCTGGGCATAGGCCGGCACGTAGCGGTAATAGACTTCCAGGGACATGACGGCCAGTGCGGTGGTAAAGGCCCGGCCCCCGTAGCCGCCCCAGGCCGAGCGAGCCGTCCAACTGCCCCGCTGGGGGCCTTGCTTTTCTTGCAGAGCCAGAAGCGTCCGCACCAGCGAGCGGTTCCACCGCCGCCAGTGTTCGTCTTGCAAGTGATACAAGGCCAGCGTGCCGTAGTACCAGTAGTAGAAGTTCGGCTCGGTTTGCTGCGGGAGATGGTCCATCAGGTAGGCGGCGGCTTCCTGGATGGCGGGGTCTTTGGCCGGGGTGCCCAGCAACACCCGGCAAAACAGGGCTTCGGCCGTCATCGCCGGCGAGGGGCGATGGCCCACCTGGTAGGCAGCCAGCCCCGCGTGTTTGCCCGAGGAAACCGACTGCAGGAACCACAGGGCTCTCTGTCGGGCCGTGGCACCCTCGTGCACCCTGGCCATGCGGCCGCAGTGGAGCACCATCAGCTGCCAGCCCAGCTGGCTGGTATCCCCCAAGGCGTCCCCGGGCCGGTAGCGCCAGCCGCCGGTATGGGGGTGCTGGGCCCGGAGCGTGTAGCGGACCGCCCGCCGCAGCGGCTCTTTGAGCCGGGGATCGCCGGTCATCAGGTAGCTTTCGGCCAGGGCCAGTGTGGCCATGGCGTGGCAGTACATGGCCGCATAGAGCGTGGCCCGACCAGAAAGCGCCCCGGTGCTGGAATCCTGCTGACCCAGCAGGTAGTCCAACCCGCGAGCCACCGTTTGCTTGTAAGGGCCGCGGAGGTGCGTGTGTCCCGAGCCTAAAAAAGCCAGCAGCACCAGCCCCGTGATGCCCGTCTCGGCCCGGCTGCCTGCCTTGGGACGAGCCTGGCCCAGGGTGCGCAAGTCCCGCCCTCCACCATGCGCGGTGGCCGACCAGCTTCCGTCTTCTTGCTGCTGGGCGGCCAGCCAGGCCAGGGCCAACTGGATGGCCTGTTCGCTTTGCCGGTTGCCCCCTTGTTCCAGCACGCGCTGCAACCGCTGGGGATCGTTGCGCAGGGCCAGGGCCGCCGCCAGGGGGAGGGTGCGCTGCGGG
>JALSGI010000330.1 GCA_026982835.1 Planctomycetota bacterium
GCCGGGATTTTGCTCCCCTGCGAGAGATGTTGGAGGTGTGGGCTTCGGCGGAACGGGGAGTGCAGGTGGAGGTGAAAGTGGCTGGCCAACAGCCCTCGGTCAGGACGTTCCAGCGGGAAGAGTTCCTGCTGGACGGTCCGGGCGAAAGCCCGATTGAGCTGCACTGGGACCAGGCCAGTGGAAAGCTGCAAGTGCGTTGGCAAGGGCGTGCGGCGGAACTGGCGCTGCCGTTTGGCTTTGAGGAGTTTCAGCAGGCGTGGTGCAAGGAATGCGGCCACGCCCCGTCGTTTGAACTGCGGGCCGCCCCCCGGATTCTGCCCCCGGAGCAAACGCCGGTGGCCCTGCGCCCCCCCGACGAAGTGGATTCGGAAACATTGAAGCTGTCCCGGCCGGGCAGCCCCCCTTTGCGCTTGTTCGGGGGAAGCACGTCCGTGGTGGACGTGTTTCTGCCGGGGTTAAAGCCCCGGTGTGCCGTAGCCGTGTTTTGGGAGGGGCAGTGCTGGGTTGTCACTCGGAAGGACTGCCCGCTGTGGATCAACTCTCATCCGGTGGTCGCACGTCGTCTGAGACCGGGTGACCTGGTACAGATGGGGCCCTACGCGTTTCAGTTCAGCGAGGCGGAGCGCAAACTGGAGCCGGTGGGGCCGCTGCGAGGGTTTGGGCTAGAGTTTAAGAGCGTCAGTACGGATTTCGTGCGGGATATTTCGTTCCGGGTGGAGCCGGGCAGCATGGTGGCCATCGTCGGTCCCAGCGGAAGCGGGAAGACGACTTTGATCTCTACGCTGCTGTCGCAGGGGCGGCACACGGGCCAGATATTCTTTTGGGATTCTTCAGCATCGCAGGACAAGCAGGAGCTGACACGGGAAAGCTGGCCGGAGTTTCGCCGTCGGGTGGGCTACGTACCGCAAGGGAACGTGGTCCACGGGATGCTCTCGCCGGAGTTTATCACCAGTTTTGCCTTGCGGGTGCAGACCGATCCTGGCGAAGGGTTCGACGCCCGGGTACGGCAAGCCCTGGTGGCCGTGGACCTGGCCGGCTCCCAGCGACACAAGCCCGTGGAAAAGCTCAGCGGAGGCGAGAAGCGACGAGTGGTAGTCGCCTCGCAAGTGGTTACCGAACCGGGGGTACTCATCCTGGACGAACCAACCACGGGCTTGGATCGGCAGCGGGAAGATCAAATTCTCCGCCAATTGCGGAGCCTTGCCCTGCGGGGGGCCACGGTGCTGGTTATTATTCACGGGCGAACCGCCGAAGAACACTTCGACCAGGTCATTGAGTTGAAAGAGGGGCGGTTGCTCCGTCTAGGACCTCCTGGGCGATTGCAAGAGGTAACTCCGACCCGCTCCGGCAGCGAGGAAGAATCTGCTTCGGCTCCATCGGAGGAAGGGGCGCTGCCCCAGCCGCTTAAAAAAATAGTTCGACACTTGCGCGGGTTTGGCCGCTTCACTCGCAATCTTTTCCAAAGCATTGCCCGAGAAGCCCGGGCATGGGAAGACTTCGGGCGCCAGTTTCGTGCTCTGTGTGACCGGGAAAAGGAGATCTTGCGGCGGGCCTGGTTCCAACGACTGGCCATCCCGTTGGCGATTACGCTGCTCTTTGCCGTGTTGCTGGCAGTGAGCGTGGAAGACGGAAGCAACGATCTGTTGGGATTTATGATGGTGCTTTCCGTGGTGTGGTTAAGTAGCAGCCTGACCTATCTGACTATCGTCAAGGAGGGGAACGTCATCGAATTCGAGAGGCGAAGCTGGCTGCACATTAACCCTTACTTTGCCGTCAAGGTTTTCATTTATGTACTCTTGGCCTTGGTGCAAACGCTCATATTCTGGGCAACCACATGGGCTGTTCGCACTTGGGGGGCCGAGATGTTGGCTCACCCCGTGCGCATTCTCCCGATTTTGTTGGTCGTGAGCATCTGCGGAGCGATACTGGGATTGTTCATTTCCGCCATGGCACTTCGATGGTCCAAGCCGGAAAATCCCGATCCCCTGATTGCCGGATTTATTCTGCCCCTGGTGATGCTGGCACAGATCGTCTTTAGCGTGCAAGTGGGAACTCAAAGTAGTGGTGATAGCAACCACGCTTACCTTGAACAAAAGTTTTCCTTCTGTTGCGCGGCAGAGAATCAAGGGCCATTTCCTGACAAAGGAAGAACCTGGTTTCAAAGCTTTTGCCTGCTAGGTTCTTATCTTACGCTTTCCCGCTACGGAGACATTCTGGTACGGCAGAATACTACTGAAAACAACCCGCCGCTGGATCCTTGCTTGCGCCGGGAAGGCTGGTTGGGGCTTATTTTTTCCGGCTTGGTGCTGGCTTTGCTGACCTGGGTGCTTCTGGCCTGGTGGCCCTCGTTGCGGTTGTAGAAGAGGGGGCTAGAGATTTTGTGGGCAGGGAGTAGCCGTCTTGATCCTTTCCGGGCCACGGGGGGTTTTGCAGGTAACCGCGGTAGCGATTAACCGTTACCTTGCTTACGCCGAGCAAGCGGGCGATTTCGGCCGGGGTGTGGACCCCCTGGTTCAGCAGCCGCCGGAGTTCTCGGAGCTTTTCCGGCGGAAAGGCCCGGTGGTCGTCTTTTTCCCAGGCCGCCTGCGCCGCCCGGGGATCGGCAAATCGCCAAGCCCGCTCCAGGGTGGGCACCGAAACCTCCTGGCCGCGGTGCTGCCGCAGGTGGGCCTGAATCTGCCGAAACGACATGCCGGCTCGGCGCAGGGGGGCCACCTCCGCAGCCAGACCCTGGTAGGGTGCGTTGTGCACCGAAGGACGCCGGACCAAGGAGCGTTTCTTCAAGCGCGGGTAGCCTCCACCCCGGCTGGCGAAGAAAAGCGCCTGCCGGAGCTGTCCGGGCGAAAAGCCGAGGGCCTTGGCCAGGCGCCGCTCCGGCACGCCCTGTTGTTGCAGCTCCTGGGCCCGAGCGGCTAACTGCATGTGCCGCGGCATGTTAGCCACAGTCAGTTCCACCGGGGAAGCGTTTTTCCAGATCCGGAGTAAATAGTTGACCGTAGACACCGAATCTGGAAATTCGTCCGGATGGGCTTCGGCCACTTCGGCCAGCGCACGAAGCAACCGGGGAGAGAAATGCAGCACCCAGCACGGACGGCGTTTTCCCGGGGGCGGATCGCCCTGCGTGACGGTCACCTTGCCCAGCAAGTTCCGCAGCACCTGGGCCGCCCGGGGCAGGTCTTGCTGGAGCAGCTGCTGCAGCCGAGCCAGCAGCTTGTGCATCTGTTCCCGATCCAGCGGCGGGGGCGGCGGAGCACTTTGCCGCCGCAGCTTGCGCAACTGCTGGAGCACCTGCGCCTTTTGCCGTTCCAGTTGCTTCACGCGCTGACACA
>JALSGI010000331.1 GCA_026982835.1 Planctomycetota bacterium
CCAGATGGGGCAAGCAGCGAAAATGCACAAAACAAGAAAAGCAGGAAGGCAGGAAGGCCACCTTGGAGCCCGGCTACGAAGGCTGCTCTTCGCCGCTGGGTTGTTGCTGGTTGTTTTTTCCCTTTTTGCCCCGCTGGAGACTCTTGTACTGCCCGGCAAAGCGGCGTTGGAACTTTTCGATCCGCCCGGCGGTATCGACGTATTTGACCTTGCCGGTGAAGAAGGGGTGGCAGGCGCTGCAGATGTCCACGCGCAGCTCCTTGACCACCGAGCCGGTGACGAACGTGTTGCCACAGCCGCAGGTGACGGTCGTTTGGTAGTGCCTGGGGTGGATTTTCTCTTTCATGGTTCCCGGCGGTTTTACATGGGTACAGGGAGGAAATTGCTGCGTTTAATACGGGAAGCATTTATCATAGGAACCACTCTGGAACTTGACAAGATGGGGACTCGCAAAACAGGAGCGACCGACGTGATGCCTGCTGTTTCTCGCCGTGATTTTTTGCGTTCGGGTGTGGCGGCCGCTTCGGCTGCCGTGTTGGGTAGCGGTGTGTTGCAGCCGGCCCGTCTGCCCGCCCAGCAGCCGGGCCAGCGCCCGCGACAGGATTCCCGGGTCAAGGTGCTCAATCCCCGCATGCGGGTCCCGCTGAGTTTTATCATCGACGATTCCACCTGCCTGGTGAACCTGGCCCATTTCAAAGTGCCCCAGTTTGCCGAAGTGTACCCGGACCGCTATCGCCAGCCTTGGCGGAAGTTTCCGCGGGAGATTCCCGACCGGTTCGTGGAGAAGTTCGGCTTGTGGTGCCTGGAGCACGGGGTGAAGGGGAAGTATTCCGTGGTGCCGTACCCGGCCTGTGTGGGGTGGATCGATCATTTCCTGCCGGGCTGGACGCGCAAGGAGCTTTATCGCAGCATCCGCCTGGTGCAGCAGCTGTTGGTGCCCAACTGGGACATCCACCCGGAGATGGTCACGCACACCTGGGCCATCGACACGAAGACGGGTCGGCCCTATCCGTATCGCACGGCGGCTTACTTGGAGAACACGGGCTTTAGCGTGGGCAAGTCGGCCGAGTTTCTGGCCGAGTACATGGCCTATGCGCTGCGGATTTTGAAGAATGCCGGTTTCCGGTGCGAAGGGGTGACCACGCCCGGGGGCTTCGGCTCCCGAGTCAGGCCCCAACTGGCCCAGGGAACGCTGGAGGCGTGCCGGGACGTGTTTGCCACGGAGATTCCGCACTATTTCCGCGACGTGATCGTGGATCCGAACCGGAGCGTGGCCCCGCAGGTGTATTACGCCTCGGGTTTGGAGGGGCCGGATCCCCGCTGCGTGGTGTCGATCATCGGCTGCACGGGGGACTGGTTCGGCGGATGGGACGGGATGTTGCGAGACGGCTCGCCGGACCGGTTCATCACGCCGGACCTGCAGTCCGGGCGGCTGGTGGAGGTGATCGACAAGGGGGAGCCGGCCTGCCTGGTGTGCCACTGGCCGGGGATTTACTACCACGGTCAGGAGACGGGCTTCAAGATTTTCCAGGAAGTGGTGCGCCGCCTGCACCAGCGTTACGAGCACCTGCGTTGGATGACGCTGAGCGAGATCGCCCGCTACTGGGCGGCCAAGGAGCTGACGGCCATCGAGCTGAGTGCCGGCGCGGTGGAGCTGCGGGCGCCGTTTGCCTGCCCGGACTTCACGCTGCAAGCCCCGGTGCCTCCGGGAACGAATCGCGTGCAGGTGGAGAGCCCTGTGTGGCTTCGGCCGTTGCGGCTGGAGCGGGTGGAGAATCCGCTTCGGCTGGCCCCGGGACGTTTTCTGCTGCAAGGGGAGCGGGCCGTGGTGTGTTTTGCCTTGCCCAAGGGGGCCAGCCGGGTGGTGTTTTCCCGGCCGGGGTAGGGGGGGCGAGAAAAAAAGAAAAAAACGCTTGCTTTGTGCGCCGAAAAAATACAGAATAAGGCCTAGTACCGGCCTCTTCTCTGTTCCGGCCCCGCCGCTTGGTCGTTGCCAGCCAACGGCGGGGTTTAATTTTGCGCGGTAGCTTCTCCTGCCGCTGGCAGCCGTGTCACCAAAAGCCACCAGGCGCCGGGGGACGGCGCCTGGTGGAGTGTTTTCGGGCGACAGGGGTTACTCGGTGGCGGGGAGTTTTCCGGCGCGGAGCAGCTCGCCGAAGGTCGGCCCGCCGGGAGTGGCGCTTTGGGACTCGACCTGCTTGAGCGCCTTGCGGATCTTTTCCACGTTCTTTTTGTCCTTCTTGCGATCCAGCAACTTGGCCAGGGCCTGGCCGTAGGCGTTGCGGTTTTTCTTTTTCTTGCCCTTGTGGCAGATGTTGCACTTGACCTTTTTGACCTGGGCTTCCAGCGGGCTGCCCGGTTGGACGTACATCTTGACGAACTCTTTCTGGAACGGCGGGATGGCCTCGGCGGGGCGTTGCACCCACAGCAGCCCCAGGGCCAGGACGAAAACCACCGCCAGCATCCAGGACAGTCTGCGATTCATGTACTTTTCTCCTCTTACCAGAGCCTCAGGGAACGTTCCGGCTGGCCGACCAGGAGAGGCCAGCAGCATCACGGGAGTGCTTCAGGCAGGTCGCGTAGGGGGGAAATTTGCAGGTGTGTTTGTGTATTTAGTAAAACTTCCCCATTCTTCCATGTCAACCGCCTTTTTGAGCTTGGGGCCAGGCATTTCGGGGCCGGGCTATGCAATTATGGTTTGCCATGTGGGCAAGGCAAGGCCGCTAGCGGAGCGGTGGGGAGATGGCGTCAGGCTTGGGGCAGGGGGTAGGGGCGGCTCAAGCGGTATTGGGGATGTTGTTGCAGGAAGCGGGCCACGCGCTGCGTACGGCTCCAGGCGCGGGGAAAGAACTCCAGGGCTTGGTCGATGCGGTGGTCCGGCTCGGCGCAACTGAGCCTCAGGAAGCCCGCCCCGGCACCGCCGAAACACTCCCCGCCCAGGCAGGCCACGCCCAGGTGATCGTCAGCCCCTTGGAGCAGGTACATGGCCAGTCCGTGCGAGGTGATCCCCAACCGGTTGCACACCCCGGCCACGTTGGGAAAGACGTAAAAGGCTCCCTCGGGCACCAGGCAGTGCACGCCTTCGAGTTGTTGCAGCCCGGCGGCCAGGCGTTGGACCTTGCGCTGGAACTGGGCCATCATCTCTTCGCGTTCCCGGTGGCTTTGTTCCAAGGCGGCTTGGCCGGCCAACTGGATCATCGGCGGCACGCAGGAGAGGGTGACGTTCATCATGTTGCCCAGCATCTGGGCCACCGGCGGTGGGGCAACCGAAAAGCCCAGCCGCCAGCCGCTCATGCTGTACGACTTGCTGAAGGTGTAAG
>JALSGI010000332.1 GCA_026982835.1 Planctomycetota bacterium
CATCGCACGTTCCATATCCAAGGGCCCGTGGAACACCTAAGCCGCGTGACTCAGGCCGTGCTGGGCGTGGACCTGCAAACCGTGCGGCGAGAGTTCTTTTCCAAGTAAGCGGCCACGGCGGCCCAGGGCGGCACGGGGGCGCGGAAGATGAACCTCATCCACCTGGAGACGCTGGACGACCCGCGGCTGCACCCCTACCGCCACCTGCGCCGCACCAACTGGACGCGCTACTCGGGCTTGTTCATCGCCGAGGGGCGCCGGGTGGTGGGGCGGCTGCTGCGAAGTCGCTTCCCGGTCCAATCGCTTTTGCTGAGCCAGCGCCGGCTGAAGTGGCTGGAGGAACTGGCCGCGGACTTGCCCCCGGAACTGCCTATCTACGTGCTGCCGCATCCGCTGGCTCAGCAGTTGGTCGGGTATAACTTCCACACGGGCATCCTGGGCTGCGGGCGGCGTTTGCCCGAGCCGGAACTGGAACAGATGGCTGCCCCCCCAGGTGAGCGGTCCTTGCTGGTAGCCTGCATCAAAATGGAAAGCCCAGATAATCTGGGAACCGTCATCCGCCTGGCCGCCGGATTCGGCTGCACGGGGGTGTTGCTGGGCCGGGGATCGGCCGATCCGCTCTCGCGGCGGGTGTTGCGGGTTTCGATGGGCCATGCCTTGTTCGTGCCGCTGCGGTGGTGCGATGTGCTGGAAGAAGACTTGCTGGCCCTGCGCAGCGGCTGGGGCTACACGCTCTTGGGGGCCGAGGTGGCACCGGGGGCCGTGCCGCTGGAGGAACTAAAGCCCCCACGGCGGTGCGTGCTGCTGCTGGGGAACGAGGACACGGGGCTTACGGCCCGATGGCTGGAGCTTTGCGACCAGCTGGCCCAGATCCCGATGGCCCCCGGCGTGGATTCGCTCAACGTGGCTGCTGCCGCGGCCGTGTTTTTGTATCACTTGAGCCAGGAGAGTTCTTCGGCCGACTGACGCCGGCGGGGGTCCGTTGGCTGGCTAACCGCCGTGACGAGCAAGCGCACGCTCCGGGAGTTGACGCTCCCGGCTGGCTGCTGGCTTTGGAGTGCGGAAGCTTGCTTCCGCTCTAGCTTGCTCCGGCTAGCCGGAGCAAAAAACGCGGCGGCAAGCCGCCGCACTCCACATGGGCGAGCCCCGGGCTTTGTACGTGTTTCGCGTGCCGGCACAAGACGAAGCGCCCCCAGAGCAAAAGAGTTGATTTTTGTCCGGCGAGCCGCGTGCGTGAGCACGCGGTTGCTACGGTTTGTGGTCGTTGCTACGCCGGCCAACCGCCGGCTGACGCTGGCGGCTCGCCGATTGCAAGAAGAAACGTTTTTTCTTGCCGCGGAGCGGAAGCTCCGGCGCACGCCGCAAGCCGCAAGCCGACACTGTTTCTCCCCGCACTCACGTGCGGGGCTCCGTTTCCTCCAAGCCCCCCACGCCCTCCCCGAGCTGAAGCTCGGGGCTCGCCCGGTGCGGAAGCACCGCTGCAAGACCCACGACCCAAGACCTCCCCGGCTAGTCGTCGCTTCGGCCCAGGCCGCCGAAACGCAACACGAAGTAGAGCAAGGTGAGGATGGCCTGCAAGGTGGCGGCCACGTAGGTCCAGGCGGCGGCCGAAAGCACATCATCCACGGCTTCCAACTGCTCCCCGTCGGCCAGCCCCAGCACGGCCAGATGCCGCTTGGCCCGGGCGCTGGCGTCGAACTCCACCGGCAGATTGATCAACTGAAAAACCACCACCGCTCCAAACAGAACAATCCCTGCCCACACCAAGGCCATGGAACTCATCAGTGCCCCCAGGATCACAATCCAAAAGCCGAAGTTCCCGCCCACCGAAGCCAAAGGCACGGCCAGGTTGCGAAGCACCAGCGGCGCGTACTGCTCGGCATGCTGGAAGGCATGGCCGGCTTCGTGGGCGGCGATTCCCGCGGCGGCCATGTTGCGCCCGCGGTACACCCCCGGGCTGAGTCGCAGCACGCGCTGGGTGGGGTCATAGTGGTCGCTGAGGAACCCTTGGGTTTCCTCAATCCCCACGTCGTGCAGCCCTTGGGAGTCCAGCAGCAGCCGGGCCGCTTCGGCCCCGGTGAGTGAGCAGGGCACCTGCGTGGCCCGATGGTAGGCCGACTGCACCCGCCCCTGAGCCCAAATGGCCAGCAAAATGGCCGGAGCGATCATCAGCAGCCACAGTGGATCGAAGAACATGGCTTCCTCGGCTACCTATTTGAGGAACGAGTACCCGGTCCCCTGGAACACGACACATATCGTTACATCGTCACAATTATAGAAGGACCGCAGGCAGGGAGAATCCGGGGCTTGGACAAAATTGTTCAGATCGTGTCGCGGTGGATTGAAAACCCGTGGGAACTTTCCAGCTACGCCGAGGGCGGCTGTCGCGGAACCTCCTCCAGCAGATGCTCCTCGCCGTGGAAGCGGAGGATCGTCTCCCAGGCCTCCTCGGGAGTTTCGGCGTACTGGATCAGGTCCAGGTGCTCGTCGGCGATCACCCCTTCGTCGGCCAGGGCCTGAAAGTCGATGATCCGCTGCCAGTACCGGCGGCCGTAAAGCACGATGGGAATCTCCTGCATCCGCCGCACCTGCCGCAGCGTCAGGGCGTCGAACAGCTCGTCCAGCGTGCCGAACCCGCCGGGAAAGATCACCACGGCCCGAGCACGCAGCAAAAAGTGCATCTTGCGGATGGCAAAGTAATGGAACTGAAAACACAGCTCGGGGGTGATGTAGGGGTTGGGCACCTGTTCGGCCGGCAGGGTGATGTTCAGCCCCACCGTTTTGGCCCCCGCCTCAAAAGCCCCCCGGTTGGCCGCCTCCATGATCCCCGGCCCCCCGCCGGTGACGATCACATAGTGGCACTCGCCGCTGCGGCAACAGCAGCGGGAAACCAGGTAGGCGAACCGTCGGGCTTCTTCGTAGTAGTGGCTTTTGGCCTGGATGCGCTGGGCTCGGGCCACGGCCCGACGCCAGCGCGGGTTCCCCGGGTGTTTGGCCAGCATGTGCCGGGCGAAGTCCAGCCGGCGCTGCGCTTCTTCCGGAGGAACAATCTGCGTGCCGCCGAACACCACGATCGTGGAGCGGATGTTGTGCTCCTGCAGGATCAGCTCCGGCTTGAGCAGCTCCAGTTGTAACCGCACGCCCCGAAGCTCCGGGCGGGCCAGAAACTCCGTGTCCTTCTCCGCCAGGCGATAGCTGGGCGAGCTAACGATCCGGTCCAGGCTCGGGCGGGACTGGGTCATCGCCGGTTTCCTTTTCCTTCAAAGGGGACGATTCGGGGGGAGGTGGTTTCGGGGCACGAGCAACGGCCAGGGCT
>JALSGI010000333.1 GCA_026982835.1 Planctomycetota bacterium
ACCGGCCAGACGGCAAGTTTGCTCCGCGAGTTGACACTCGCGGCTCGCTGTTGCCAAAACACACACCACGGGCGAGCCGCCAGCTTCAGCCGACGGTTGGCGAGCCGGGAGCGTAAGCTCCCGGAGATGGATACTTTGGTCGCCGGTGGAAAACGGTTTTCGTAAAAGGTTCATGCCATGAAACGCGGACTGCTCTACGTGCTGCTGGCGGGGGTGGTGCTGGGTGCCCTGGGCTGGGCCTGGTGGGACGCCCAGCGCGTGCCGGTCGAGGTGGCCCCGGTGCGCCAAACCCCGGTGGCCGAGTACGTGGACCAGCGCGCCAAGACCCGATTGCCCCACATCTGGCGGATCACCATGCCCTACACCGGCCGGGTGGAGCCGATCACGCTGAAGGAAGGCTCGCCGGTAAGCCGCGGCCAGGTGGTGGCCCAGATGGTCCAGCAGGATATCCAACTGGAGCTGCAAGCCGCCCAGGCCGCAGTGGAGCGACTCCAGGCGGCCATCGCCGAAAACGAGGACACTTCGGTCGAGCAGACTGTGCTGGACCAGTCGCGGGAGTACGTCGTGTCGATGGACCGCACGGTCGAGGCGGCCCGGGAGCGGATGCGGGCCGGTAAGGCCCGGCTGGAGTTCGCCCAGCAGCACTTCCAGCGCAGCTCGGCCCTGTTTGAAACCAAGGCCATTACCCGCGAGCAGTGGGAGCAGGCCCAACTGGAGTTGATCCAGGCCGATGTGAACTACCAGCAAGATCGCCTGGTGTACCAGGCCCTGGTGGCGTTGCGGACGGCCACGGCCCTGCTGCCCAAGTCGGTTTCGCAGTACATCCGCCGCAAGCGTCTGCGCACGCAGGTGTTGCGCAAAGAGCTGGCCGAGGCCCAAGCCCGGCTGGAACAACTGCGGCTCAAACAGCAACGCAGCCGCATGCTCTCCCCCTGCGATGGCGTGGTGCTGCGCCGGTTGGTGAGCAACCAGCGTTACCTTGGGGCCGGCACGGAGCTTTTGCACCTGGGGGACCTGCGGCAGTTGGAAGTGGTGGCCGACGTGCTCACCCAGGACGCCGTGGCCGTGCGGCCCGGCCAGGAGGTGGACATCTACGGCCCGGCCGTGGGCCCCGAGCCGGTGCGGGGAACCGTGGCCCAAATCTACCCGGCCGGATTTACCAAGCTCAGCTCCCTGGGCGTGGAGCAGCAGCGGGTAAGCGTGGTGGTGCAGTTGGAAGAGGGGGAGCGGCAAAAGCTGCTTGCACGGGGCGTGGGGGTGGGCTACCGCGTTCGCGTGCGCATCTACACCCGGCGGCGAAGCAGCACGCTGGTGGTGCCCCGTAGTGCTGTGTTCCAGTCCCCGGGGGGCACGTGGCAGGTGTTCGTGGTCCGCGGGGGCCGGGTGCAGTTGCAGCCGATCCGCGTGGGCCTGAGCAACGACCAGCAGGTGGAGGTGCTCGGCGGGCTTAAGCCCGGCGAGCTGGTCGTGCTGGCCCCGGAGGGGTCGCTAGAGCCGGACCAGCGAGTGCTGCCCCAGCTGGTGGACAGGGAAGACCAGCCGCAAAAGTGAACTTCGACGGGCGGTTCGCAGTGGCATGGGGTTTCAGAAACCTAGGCGCCATAGGGACATACGTTGTCTTGCCAGGGTAGTCTCCTTTTCCGGCCCGGTGCTCAAGAAACGGATTGGGGCGGCCAAAGACTTTTTCGCGGGAACCAATCCGAAAAAAAAGCATCTAAAAACCAGGGGTGAAAAAGAACAGGAAACTCCCCTTTTGAAGTCGCGGGGAGCTTGCTTGTCAGAAAATGCCCGGGAGGAACGTTTTCTCAACAGGCGGTAGAAAAAGTTCCGGGAAAAAGCGTCTCTCTGTTAGAAAAAGGAAGCAGCGAACGTATGAAGGATGGGGAATACCCGCAAAGAGTCCTCTGCAGGGAGAACAGCGTTGCTATCTTCTCTTAATGGAGCGAGAAACGAGGGCAGCACTCGTGGTTGGGTAATCCAGGCCATCCCTTATACCCGGGAGCCGGGGCTTGGGGGCGGCACTTGGTCGGTCGAAACGGTTGGCACGACCAGCGTATGCATGGGAAAGCATTGCGGGAACTTCACGAGGGACAGCAACTCTGGGGATTCAGCCAACTGGCAGGGGGCTTGTTAGAGTTCGGGGAAAGTAAAGTCACGACTGCAGTAGTTGCAGTAGTTGCAGTAGTTGTGGGGACTCGGGCTACCTGACGGTTCGGTTGGGTATCGGAAAGCTGGAAAACCAAGCGAGGGTGTTTTCTTTCCACTTCCCGAAAATGGAGGACTCGCCCCGGATGTCTCCTCAACACCGAATTCTCAAAGAAAAACACACATCCACTTCTCTTTCTCTTCTTTCCGGTTTGCAGTTTCAGCGTGTGTGTGACTTTCCCCAGGAAGCCGAACCGGTTTTTTCCGAGTTGGCCTGGTGGATCGGCCAGCACCCCCGGGTGTTCCTGCCGTTGCTTGACTGGTTGAAAAGTTCTGTGTGTTTGGCCCAAAATCCGGAACAAGTTGCCGCCTTACAGAAGAAGGGCTGGAAACGCTTGGCCCGGGTTTCCGGCAATTCTTGCCGTGAAGGGGTGTGGACCCTCGGCTCGGCCCCCAGGCTGCCGTCGCCCTATGCCGAAGCTTTCTGCGAACTGGCTAAGGAGCTGTTGGTCTGTCTTGATTCTTCCAAGGTCGAGATCTGCGAGCTGAAGATGTCGACCTCGCCGGCGATGGCTCCCCTGTGGAAAAAGCTGTTGCCATTGTTGTTCACCCCGGCCCGCTCCTTCCTCTGGGGTAAGTGGTTCGAGTTCTACCTGGAACGGGTCATCCTGCAAGCCTTGGCCCAAAGTCCGTGGCGGGATCGCTATTGGGGGCAACGCAATATTCTGATTCCC
This sequence comes from Planctomycetota bacterium, assembly GCA_026982835.1. Taxonomy (GTDB): domain Bacteria; phylum Planctomycetota; class Planctomycetia; order Pirellulales; family S012-138; genus S012-138. The sequence continues at coordinate 2,880 of JALSGI010000333.1, forward strand.
TGGGGTCAGACCGGCTCGATGGAAATCGACTTCCTTCTTTTGTTGCCGGGACGCTCCGTGCTCTTCGAGGCCAAGAGCGGCCAAAAACAAGGAGCGATTGAGCACTACGTGAAACGCATCTGCCAGACGAGATTGGTCCAGCCGGAATTTGTGCTGGTGACCCTTCGCGAACAGGAAAGCCCTCTGCTGGGCACGATGACGGACCAGGGAGTGCCCACCTGGCGCGTGGATGTGAACCAGCTCCGCCAGTACATCCTGGCTCCCCTGGTGCAAGCCGACCGGAACAAGGCCCCTGTGGAAAGCAGCCGCCGGGGGCGCAAGACCTTTGTCCCGGCTTGCCATGATCGGTCTTCGCGACGCAAGGCCCCTTTGGGCAAGAAGTCCCGGGTTTCCTCGGTCACCGGTTCTCCCCTTTCCTCGCCAAAAGGAGGAC
>JALSGI010000334.1 GCA_026982835.1 Planctomycetota bacterium
CTGCGGCTTGCGCCGGTGCTTCCGCACCGGGGGCTTGGAGGCGTGGAGGCTTGGGGGCTTGGAGGCCATGAGCCCCGCACGTCAGTGCGGGGAGAATCGGCATCGACGTGCGGCTTGCGACCTGCGGCTTGCGCCGGTGCTTCCGCACCGAGGGCTTGGAGGCGTGGAGGCGTGGGGGCTTGGAGGCCATGAGCCCCGCACGTCAGTGCGGGGAGAATCGGCATCGGCTTGCGGCTTGCGACCTGCGGCTTGCGCCGGAGCTGCCGCTCCGGGGTGAGAACAAACGTCAACTTGCACAACCAAGAGCCCCCCGCGTAAGCGGGGGGAGAGACAGTAAAACGGCTTGCGTCTTGCGCCTTGCGCTATTGCGCCGGTGCTTCCGCACCGGGGTGAGAACAAACGCTAATTCTTGCAACCGGCGAGCCGCGTGCGTTAGCACGCGGTTGGCGAGCCCCGGACTTCAGTCCGGGGAGAGCCGAAGAAACGCATTCGGTTGTTTTTCTCCGCCAGCTGAAGCTGGCGGCTCGCCATTTGCAAGAATAAACGCTTATTCTTTCCGAGCACGGAAACGCCAAACCAAGTGATGTGCTAGCTGGCTAAACACGTACCACGCTCGCGGCTGGCTGGTGCAGAACAATCGCCGGTTTTTGTCCCCTAGCGACGAGCCGATCACTCCTCCGCCGAGGCCTCCTGGCTTGTTTCCCCTTCGGGAGAGACCACCTCCACGGGGGCTTCTTCCGGGGGCGCTTCGCCGCGGGCCACGGCCACCAGGTGGTCGGCAATGCGGGGATCGATCTTGATGAACATGTGCCGTAGAAAACGCTCGTTGAGCCGCGCCTGGCGGTTCAACTCCGCCATCCGCGAGCCCTCGGTGCGGAAGTAGGTCAGCCAGTAAACCCCCTTGTGCTGCTTCTTGATCGGATAGGCCAGCCGCCTTTCCTCCCACAACCGGCTGGCCAGCAGCTCCGCTCCCTGTTCGGCAAACAGTTTTTCCACTTCGGCCACCGTTCCGGCCGGGTCGCGGGCGTACTCGTTGGCATCCAGAATGAACAGGCCTTCATAGACGTTGACCGACAAGGCTTTCTCCTCCACAAAACCAGGGGGCAACCAGGTGGTTCCGAAAGTTTCGCAACAGCAAAAACGCTCCGCAAGGGGTGCTTCCCAGCTCCCCGCTTCGGCTCTCAGGCGGAAGGCTCAGGAGGCGGGGAATCGTTGTTTTCCAAGGGACGCAGTCCATTGTAGCGATTCATGCAGTATTGCATACCGCGATTGAGCCAGTCCTCCACGGCCTGGGCAGCCAGGCGGATCATCCGCTCCGCGGCCGGCTGTTCACTTTTGGCAAATCGGGCCAGCACGAACCGGGCCGGGTCCTCGCCCTCCGGCAGCGGGCCCACACCCACTCGCAGCCGCGGCACTTGCTGGGTGCCCAGGTGCAGCAGCACATCGGCCAGCCCTTTCTGGCCGCCGGAGGAGCCGCCCGGGCGGAAACGCAACCGGCCCAGCGGCAACTGGAAATCGTCGCACACCACCAACAGCCGCTGCGGTTCCAGGCGGTAGTAGCGGCACAGGGCGGCCACCGCCCGCCCGCTGCAGTTCATGTAGGTTTGCGGTTTGGCCAGCAGCACTTTTTCCGCTCCACTTCCACGCCAGGCCAACAGCGCCTCGAAGCGGCTGCTTTGCCAGCCGATCCCCCATCGGGCAGCCAACTGCTCTACCACGGCAAAGCCCACGTTGTGCCGCGTCGCCTCGTACCGGCGGCCCGGGTTCCCCAGCCCCACCACCAACCGAGGCCCCTGCTGCTGCTGGTCGATGGCTCAATCCTCCTGTTCCTCCTCCTTCTTCTTGCGGCCGATCAGCTCCGGCTCGGCGGGACCGGCCGGGGGAGCTTCCAGCTCCTCCTCCGGCACCTCCTCGGCCGCCACGCACTGCACCACGGGCGTATCCGGATCGGCCAGCACTTTCACCCCCTCCGGCACGGCCAGATGCTGCACCGTGAGCGTTTGCCCCAGTTGCAGCTGGTTGATCCGCAGGATCAGCTCCTCGGGCACTTCGGTGGCCGAGCATTCCACCTCCACCTCGTGCAGCAGTTGCTCCACATGGCCGCCCTCGTGGGCTCCGGGAGCGTCGCCGCGGAGATGGATGGCCACCTCTAGTGTCACGCGTTCCCCGGCATGGACCCGCTGCAAGTCCACATGCAAAATCTCCAGCCCCCAGGTATCCCATTGCAGCTCGCGGATGAGGGCCTTTTCTTGCAGATCGCCTTCCAGGTCCACTTGTCGGGCTCCGTGGCGCACCGCGGCCTGCACCTCGGAGGCCGAGAGGCTCAGCGGCACGTTTTGCTCGCCGTGCCCGTAAAGAATGGCCGGAACCTGCCCCTGCCGCCGCAAGCGTCGGGCCGCCCGAGTGCCGGTTTCCGTTCGCCGTTTGACGTGGAGTACCTCTGCCATGCTGGACTCTTCCTGACGCGATTGGGGGAAACCTCTCCAGCTTTAGGCCGATCCGGGCAACGGCCACCCCGTGGCCCAATTGCCCAAGATCAGGAAATAGATAGTGTTGCGGCCGAAGGCCGTTTTTTCAAGGCGGCCCCCGGCGATTTTTACCCTCCGCCCCCTCACCCCCATGCAAAGCCTCGGTTGACAAGCCGCAAAGCGGCGTTAAAAATTATCGTACCATGAGCCGATAAGGCTTATGCACGCCCCCTTCGTCTAGTGGCCTAGGATATCGGATTCTCAGTCCGAAGACACGGGTTCGACTCCCGTAGGGGGTGCTAAGTGCTTACGAAATAAGGGGTTACAAGACGAATCCCCTGCGAAACCAAGCCGACTTGCGCCTCATGGGCCAAGTCGGCTTGTCTGCTAGATTGCCCCCGGTTCGTGCAGGCAGCGCACCTATTTGCGCACCCACTCTCTTCCCCCGGCAGGCGGCGGAAGTGGACGGCCTCTTGGAGCAGGTCCGGGGTTCCCCGTTAGGCGAGTTCCTGGGCTTGCCACCGGCATTGTCCGATCCAGGTAGCTTCAATCTTCTTTCTGGAACAGCTCCCGGGCAGCCTCCACGTAGCGTCGGGCGGCCAGGTGAGCAAGCTGGCGGAATTGTTCGTCGCTGTGATGTTCAGCCTGTTCGGCCCAGTAGTCGTACCGCCGCTGGATGCGCCCCGGCAGAAGTTTTCCCTGCAGGCGGGCTTCCCAGCTTGAACCGTAAAGGCCGAACAGGTGCCTTAGCTCTTGACGCTGTTCCGGCGCAAGAAGAGCGGCACATTTTTCCACTCCCAGCAGCCCGTTGTAGT
>JALSGI010000335.1 GCA_026982835.1 Planctomycetota bacterium
GGAAACACTCCGTTTTGTGCTGGCACGCTAAACACATACCCGACTGAAGTCGGCGGCTCGCCATTGCAAGAATCAAAGCAGCTCCACCAGGTGCGCTGTTTTCAAGAACACGTTTTGTTCCCGCCCCGGGGCGGAAGCACCGCCGCAGGCCGCAGGCCGCACGGCGCAAGCCGCAAGCCGTGCTACCGTCCCTCCCCCGCTTACGCGGGGGGCTCTTCGCCCAAGACCCAAGACAACGCAAGCCGACCGCGGCCTGGAAAAAATTCCTGCTTGTTCGGCGCCGCTTCGGGCTGTAGCATGGACATGGATGCACGGCGACGGTTCCGCTCTGCCATGTTCGTGTTGTCGGCGCCCCGTTTTGGTGAGCCGATACATAGCCCGTAGGGGATCCGAAGAGGATCCTGGCCGCGTGTCATGCCGCCAGGGGGCCGCAGGGCCCGGGAGCGGATCACACAACCCAGGGTCCGGATCACCCACCTTGAAACTGCGGGCTCTCAAAACCGCGCCGCCACGGCATTGCGGTGGAGAAGGACCGCAAAACAGGCCGTGCAGCAAGGACGCAGGCAGTAGCGCAACCCGCTGTGGTTGCTCTGCGGCCTGCTTTTTGCTGCGCTAGAAGACGCAGACATAGCCTGTTTTTCCCTGCCTCTTCGGAACCATCCCTCCCATGCGCCCCTTGGAACAACTGGCAAGCGACTCCTGGCCCCGGGAACTGCAAGCCAAGTGGCGGCAGTTGCTGGAACTGGTGGGTTCCTGGTCGGGCTGCCTGGTGGCGTTCTCCGGCGGGGTGGACAGCGCCACGGTGGCCGCGGTGGCTTGGGGGTTGTTGGGCAGCCGGGCCGTGGCCGCCACGGGCCGTAGCCCCAGCCTGTCGCAGTACCAACGGCACCTGGCCACCGAAGTGGCCCAACACATCGGCATCCACCACCTGTGGGTAGAAACCAGCGAGGTGGAGTCGGCTTCCTATCGGGCCAACGCCCCCGACCGGTGCTACCACTGCAAGCGGGAGCTTTATGGGAAGTTGCTTCCGCTGGCCCGGGAGCTGGGCCTGCCGGTGGTGGCCAACGGGGCCAACGCCGATGATGCAGGCGATTACCGGCCGGGGATGCAGGCGGCCGAAGAGTTCCAGGTGCGAAGCCCCTTGCTGGAGTGCGGGATTACCAAGCCGGAAGTCCGCCTGCTGGCCCAGGCAATGCAACTGCCGGTGTGGGACGAGCCGGCCTCTCCCTGCCTGAGCAGCCGGGTGGCCTACGGGCTGGAAGTGACCCCGGAGCGACTGAGCCGGATCGAGCAGGCGGAGGCGTTCTTGCGTGCCCGGGGGTTCTGGCCCGTTCGCGTGCGGCTGCACCCGGGAGAGCTGGCCCGGGTGGAAGTGCCCCTGGAACAACTCCCGCGGCTGCTGGAAGCCCCGCTGCGCAAGGAGCTGGTGGAGGAGCTTGGGCGGTTGGGCTTTCGCTTTCTGACGGTGGACCTGCAAGGGCTGCGCAGCGGCAGCCTGAACCAGTTGGTGCCGCTGCTGTCGCTGCCGTCGCCGTCGGGGGATTCCGATTGACCCTCCTGGGCAGCGGCGCCATACTTCGCCGCAGCTTCGCTTGCCGGAAGCCTGCCTGGTGCAAGGACGCGGCCGTTGCCATGGATCGGCGACAACAACAACGGCTGGCTTTGTTGCTGATGGTGGTGGACTTGGTGGCCACCACGGGGGCGTGGTTTGGCAGCTACCTGGCGCGGTTCGGGCTGTGGGCGGCCCCGGACGGGGTGCCCCGGCTGGAAAGCGTGCTGCTGGCCCTGCCCAAGGTGCTGCTGCTGGCCCTGGTGGCGTATCGCCTGGTGGGGATGTACCAGGTGGCCCGACTCCGTCGCTGGCAGCAAGAGCTGCCGGCGGTGTTGCTGGGCAGCGGGCTGCTGTTTCTGCTGCTGATCACGGTGACTTTCTACCAGCGGGACCGGTACGAGTCGCGGTTGGCCTTGGGGATGTTTTTCGTCTTCAGCGGGCCGGCCGTGTTGTTGGCCCGGCGGGTGGTATGGCAGGTGGCGTGCCGTCGCCGGGGGGGCGGGGTGCGAGTGCTGGTGGTGGGCTCGGGGCGTCCGCTGCGGCGCATCGTGCGCACCTTGGGTCAGCAGCCGTGGCTGGGCGTGGAGCTGGTGGGCTACGTGGACCATCGCCCTCAGCCCCAGGAGAGCCTACCTTACCTGGGCACGCAGGAGGAGCTGCCCCGGGTGATCGAAGAGCACCAGGTGGAGCGGGTGCTGGTGGCCTTGCCGTTTCACCGCTACGGGGAGATGCCGGCCATTTACCAGAGCTTGAGCCAACTGCTGGTGGAAGTCTCGCTGGTGCCGGACTTGCACTTGCTGGCCGGGATGCGCATCCGCACCACGGAGCTGGACGGGCTGACGGTGCTTTCGCTGCGTGAGAATCCCCACGTGGGCTGGCAACGGGTGGCCAAGCGGGCGCTGGACCTGGTGCTGGCCAGCGTGGCCCTGGTGCTGCTGGCCCCGCTGATGCTGCTGCTGGCCGTGGCTATCAAGCTCACCAGTCCCGGCCCGGTGTTCTACCGCCAGTTGCGGATGGGGCTGGGGGGGCGTCCGTTCTGGATGTGGAAGTTCCGCAGCATGCGCGTGGACGCGGAAGCCGAGGGAGGTCCGCGCTGGGCCAGCCGGGACGATCCCCGCTGCACCCCCCTGGGCCGGTTCATGCGTCGCTGGAGCCTGGACGAGCTGCCGCAGTTGTTCAACGTGCTGCTGGGCGAGATGAGCCTGGTGGGCCCGCGACCCGAACGCGGCGTGTTTGTGGAACGCTTCCGCCACCAGGTGCCCAACTACACCCAACGCCACCAGGTCAAGGCAGGCATCACCGGCTGGGCGCAGGTGAACGGGTGGCGGGGGGATACTTCGCTGCGCCGCCGCGTGCAGTACGACCTGTACTACATCACGCACTGGTCGCTGTGGCTGGACCTGAAAATTCTCTGCCTGACGCTGCTGCGCGGGTTCCGACACCCGAATGCCTACTGAAGCAGATGGCAAGAATCGGCTGGCGAGGGTCTTGGGTCGTGGGTCTTGGGTCTTGGGTCTTGAGGTGGTGCTGCCGCACCGATTCCGGAACATGCGTATTAATTCTCGAAACGGCGAGCCGCCAGCGTCAGCTGGCGGAGAAGATCGACATGCGTTTTTTTCTTGGCTCTCCCCCGGCTAAAGCCGGGGGCTCGCCAAAGCGAGAAAAAACGCCGACTCACATACCAAACGGCGAGCCGCCGGCTTCAGCCGGCGGTTAGTGGGCCCTTGCG
>JALSGI010000336.1 GCA_026982835.1 Planctomycetota bacterium
CCCGTCCCACGCCCTTGCAAGCAAGAGCCTTTGAGCTACTGGGCATCAGCCCAACCCAGCCGGGGGCTTCCCCGTAGTCAGCCGGCGCACAGGACGATTTTCACAACCCCGGGGCAACCAAGGATTTGCGTCGCCAAGGAGGGGGAAGTTTGGTTTAAAAAGTCCAAAACGGGGCGACACCGCTCCACCTGGATCGTGCCGACCCCGTTTTTTGTTTCCTGCGACATGACTTATCCGGTCCAAGCAGCAGACCTTGCATTTATTGTCTTAATTGGGGATTCCGGTTGCCAAGTCGTGGGATGGATGCTCCTGTGTGGCAAGAAATTGCAGATGAATTCGAGCCATGGATCAATCGGTTACAATTCCGGGGACAAGGGCATCGGAACGGAAAAGTTTACCCGGAATTCGGGATTGTTTTCGTTCCCGACCCTTACACGGCCCGCTGAGCCCGTAAAATAAAAAACAGGAGGCAACGCCGTTGGGGTCGCCCGCAGGCAACCGCGAGCCTCCCCGAGGCCGAGCCTCCACAGGAAGTAGTCGGCCAAACAGGAACTAAAGTCAAGAGTGGCTTTCGGGCTGCAAAAGGCCCTGGCTGCGGCTCCGAGAAATGCAATGGCGTATAGGGGCAGCGGAACTGGCTGGAGGCAGCCGTACCAGTTACAACGATTTGCCCACAATAAAATCTCCTGGCAGAGAAAAAATGTCCATGCCTGAACGCGTGGTGCTGGCCATGTCCGGCGGGGTGGACAGCTCCGTGGCCGCTGCTCTGCTGCTGGAGCAGGGCTACGAAGTGGTGGGGCTGTTCATGCGCCACGGCCAGGCCCAGGAGGAAGTCTGCCGGGTGGACGCTTCGGCCCCAGAGGCCGCCCTTCCGGTCATCCAGCCGGACCGGCACGCCAAGGGCTGCTGCACGGCCCAGGACGCCCGCGACGCCCAGCGGGTGGCCGATCGGTTGGGCATCCCCTTCTATGCGATCAACTTCGAGCGGGAGTTCGGCCGCATCATGGACTACTTTGCGGCCGAGTACAGCCGCGGCCGCACGCCCAACCCCTGCGTGATGTGCAACAACTGGATCAAGTTCGGCCGGTTGTGGGAGTTCGCCCAGGACATCGGCGCCAGTCGAATCGCCACCGGCCATTACGTGCGGCTGGTGCCTGTGGACGACCCCGAGGGCGTGCCCGCTTTGTGTAAGGGTCGCGATCCGGGCAAGGACCAGTCTTATGTGCTCTTTGGCATTCGCCGCCGGTTGCTGCCACGGCTTTTGTTTCCCGTGGGCGAGTTCCGCAAGAGCGAAATCCGCCGCCGGGCTGCGGAGCTGGGCCTCCAAGTGGCCCAAAAGCCCGACAGCCAGGAAATCTGCTTCGTCCCCGACGGGGACCACGCGGCGATGGTCCGCCGCCACCGGGGCGGGACGGACCTCTCCGGCGAGATCGTCACGCTGGAGGGCCGGGTGGTAGGGCACCACCGGGGCATCGAGCACTTTACCATCGGCCAGCGCAAGGGGCTGGGCGTGGCCTTGGGCACGCCGCAGTTCGTGGTGCGCATCGAGCCGGAGACCCGCCGCGTGGTGATTGGCCCCCGCGAGGCGCTGGCCTGCCGGGAGTTCACCGCTTCGCAAGCCAACTGGCTGGTGCCCGAGCCTCAGGAACCGTTTGAGTGCGAGGTAAAAATCCGCTACCTGAGCAATCCCGAACCGGCCGTGGTCACCCCGCTTCCCGGGAACCGTTTCCGCGTGGAGCTGGCCGGGGTGAAGCACGCGGTTACCCCGGGCCAGGCCGTGGTGTGCTACCAGGGAGATCGGGTGCTGGGGGGCGGGTGGATCGACTGACCCTTGGGCCCCGGCGTTTTCTTGCCGGATGGGGCTTCCCACTGCGGCGAACAAGACGCTATAATCCAAGGTTCCAGCAGTGGAAGAGAGTTCGATTCCCCGACGATTGTCAGGTAAGTGGTTCCATCATGGCCAAACGCCGCAAACCCAGCTATCGCGCCAAGAAAAAAGACCCGGTGCTGGTCGATGGCAAACGCCCTCGGCCCATGTACGTGGATTACAAGGACCTGGAGCTGCTCAGCCGCCTGGTCAACCGCCAGGGGAAGATCATCGGGCGGCGCAAAAGCGGCTGTTCGGCCGTGAGCCAGCGGGCGGTGGCCAAGGCGATCAAGCGGGCGCGGATCATGGCCCTGCTGCCGTTCGTGGCCGAGTAGAACAAGCAGAGCCTCTTAGCGTTTGTCTTGGTTGCCGGAGGATAACTCCGGGTTCTTCTCCGGTGGATGATGCTGCCGGTCCCGGCGGCGCTTCCACTGGTAGAGCCTGGCCCGCAGGCTTCTCGGGCAGGCCCAGGTGTATCGCCCCACGGGCACCGCGTCCGTGGCCAGCTGTTTCTTGTAGGGGCTTAAAGGGGCCCCCATGTCCAAGGAGACATCTCCCCGCTGAATGCTGTCTTGGATCATCCGGGCGGTGGCCACCAGGCCCACTCCCAGGTGACGCAGTTGCTGGTCGTAGCCGGTCCGCAGCCCGAACAAGCACCGCTGGTGGATCAGGTTGTAGTGATAGGCCACGGGGCGACCGTCCAGGTACAACAAGGCCAGCTCCGCGGCCCCAAGACGCACCGCCGCCTGGTACAAATCGCGGAAAAAGGGGAGCACCTGGGGGTGGCAAAGCGTGGTGCCGTCGGTGGAGTGGGCCTGCCAGCTGCGTCGGGAAACCTCCAGGGCCTGCTCGAACAGATCCCAGCGGGGATCGGCTTCCCCGAAGCGTTCTCCCCGGGGGCGGTAGCGGAGCCAGTCCACTTGGCCGGTTTGCTGCAACCGTTTGACCGCCCGCCGCCAATTGTTGCGCCACTTGGAGCTGCGCGAGGCCAGGTACTGGTCCCAACTGCCGGGGAAGCGGATCAGCGGCGAGTGCTCCATGACCGTTTCCACCGCCTCCAAGCCCAACTGTTGCAGGGCCGCTTGGGCGGCCCGGCTCTGTTCCCCGCAAAGCGGCACCCAGCGCAGCTCCAGCACCTCCCACCCCCGCAGGTGCTTCAGCAGCCAGTCCAGGGCCACGGCTAGAGTTTGCTGAGGGTCGGGCCCCAGCGGGGTGTAGAACGTGCCCCAGTTTTCCAGCGGGTAAGTCAGGAACCGCAAAGGCCCCGCTTTGGTCCACTCCCGCGAAATCACCAAAGGAAGGATCCCCCGCACCTCTTCTCCGCTCCACCACACCAGCACGCAGAGTCGTTTCCGGCGGCCGAAATGACGCCAGAAACAATCCATCCACTCCCAGGAACCGAAAAAGGTAGTT
>JALSGI010000337.1 GCA_026982835.1 Planctomycetota bacterium
CTTCTTGTTTCTGCGGTGGAAACACGTCCCGCTGCCGACGCCACTGCAAGGCCCGATCCAGCTCCTGGCCCTCCAGCGGTACCTCGTAGCCCGGGTCCGGCTCCACGCCCCAAGTGTCCTCCGGCCCCATGTCGGGAAAGCGGTGGATGTTCTTACCGCTGGGGCGATGGTACGTACCCACGGTCAGCTTCAACGCGCTGCGGCGGCCCTCCAGCTCGAACAGCTCTTGCACGCTCCCCTTGCCGAAGCTGCGCTGGCCGACGATCACCGCTCGCCGGTGATCCTGCAGACACGCGGCCACGATCTCGCTGGCACTGGCCGAATAGCCGTTGACCAGCACAGCCATGGGCAGCCGAGGATAGGCTTCCGGGCGTGCCCGAAACACCTGCTCCTGGTGTTGGCGATAGCGCGTGGAAACGATCACTCCCTGGGTGAGAAACAGATCGCAGGTTTCCACCGCCGACTGCAACAGCCCGCCGGGATTGTAACGCAGATCCAGAACGATGCCTTGCACCTTGGCCTCCAGGCAGGCGTCCAGCGCTTTGCGCAGCTCCTGGACCGTGTGCTGGCCAAAAGAAAGGATGCGGATGTAGCCGATCCGCGGGTCCGCTTCCAGGGTGAAGTTCCAGGAGCCGTCCTCGTTGTAGCGGTCCCCCAGCACCGTGGGCACGTGGATAATCCGGCGGACGATGGTCACGTCGAACTCGCGTTGCTGGCTGGGGCGCCGCAGCCGCAGCCGCACCGGCTTGCCCGGCGGGCCCCGCATCCACAACACCGCCTGCTCCAACAACGCCCCCACCGCGTCGTGATCGTCGATCCGCAGGATGATGTCCCCGGGCATCAAGCCGGCCTCGTGGGCCGGAGTGCCCACCAGCGGGGTGACCACCTCCAGGTAGCCGGTCTGTTCGTCGCGGGTCACCTGGATGCCTACCCCGCCGAACTCCTGGTTGAGCGTCTCCTGGAAGATGCTGTGCTTAGCCGGGGGAATGTAGTCGCTGTACTCGTCCAGCGGCCGGGTCATCCCTTCCAGGGCCGACTCGAAGATGCGACGGCGATCCACCGGGCGGATGTAGTAGTTTTCGATGTAGTACATCACGTCGCCGAACGTCTTCTGCATCCGGCCGTATTCCACCCGGTTCACGCTGCGGGCCCGGCCGTAGCACACCAGGCTCAACAACCCCACGGCCACCAGCAGGGACAAGTTGTTTCGCGGCATCGGCATGCTCTCCCTGGGAAAAGACCACCCCACCCCGACTACGCTCTATCCTACTTGCTTGCCCCGAGAAGAACCAAGTGGAGAAAAAACGTGCGTGCGCCCTCTGTGGGGCTTCCTCGGGCTACAATGGTGGTAGGAGCCCAAAAAGCATGGAGCCTTCGGCCGCCGGTGCCGATAACAAGGGTGCGCCCCTGCGGCCGGCCCGCCAGGAAGGACCGCGTGGCCGATCCCGCAAACCCAAAGCCGGCAACTCCCCGCCACCGGAGCCATTCCGTCGGAGGTGCCAACCCCAACGCGTGGGCCCGGGTCCGCGTGGAGTCCCTGGGACGCAGTCCCGGGTGGGCCCCGCCCGTCTCGCAGCCGACTCCACCGTCGCAATGGCCGGTCGGGGATTGCTGGATAATGCGAGACGTCCCCACGGCGACAGCCCACCTGCCGCCACGGGCGCCTCCAGAACAAGGCCGCCGTTTTCCCGGCCGGGGAAGGGCGGCCTTTTTGTTTTCCGTTCCCCACCTGCAGGCCTCGCGCCGGAAGTCCCGCCCGCAAGTCCAGCAAAAGCTGGGCCGCCCCCAATCCAATCTTCCCCGGCTCCTTGCCCCATCTCATGCGGCTGCCTAGATTGGAAGCACCGCCGGGAGACTCTGCTTTTGGCACGAACTTCAAGGTGCGATCATGCTGCGTTTCTGTCTTGCCGTTTGTGGAGTGGGAACCCTGGTGAGCACCACCCTGGCCGCCGAACGAGATTACCCGATCCGCCCCGTCCCCTTTACCCAGGTGAAGCTCCAGGGGGGCTTTTGGGCCCGGCGGATCGAAACCAACCGCCAAGTGACGGTCCGCGATGTGTTCCGCAAGTGCGAAGAAACCGGCCGCATCGACAACTTTGCCGTGGCCGGAGGGCTGAAAACCCCGCGCCGCTTCCAGGGCATCTTCTTCAACGATTCCGATGTGTTCAAGGCCATCGAGGGAGCCGCCTACACCCTGGCCGCCCACCCGGATCCGGAACTGAAACGCTACGTCGATTCGGTGATCGACAAGATCGCCGCTGCCCAGGAGCCCGACGGCTACCTCTACACCGCCCGCACCATCGCCGATCCCAACTACAACTATCCCGGCCGCCAGGCCCGCTGGAGCCACCTGGCCCACGGGCACGAGCTTTACAACGTGGGCCACCTCTACGAAGCGGCCGTGGCCTACTGGCAGGCTACCGGCCAGCGCAAATTGCTGGATGTGGCCCTGAAAAACGCCGATCTGATCTGCCGTGTGTTCGGCCCCGGCCCCGATCAACGCAAGGACGTCCCAGGACACGAGGAGATCGAGCTGGGGCTGGTGAAGCTCTACCGGGCCACGGGCCGGGAAAAGTACTTGCGCCAGGCCCTGTTTTTTATCGAAATGCGGGGCCGAGCCGACCTGCGGGGCAAGCTCTACGGACGGTACTGCCAGGACCACAAGCCGGTGCTCCAGCAGCGGGAAGCCGTGGGCCACGCCGTCCGTGCCGGGTATCTTTACGCCGCCGTGGCCGACGCAGCCGCGCTGAGTGGACGCCGCGACTACATCCAGGCCATCGACCGCATCTGGCACGACATTGTCGCCCGCAAGATGTACCTCACCGGCGGCGTGGGCGCCCGGCGAAGCGGCGAAGCGTTCGGCGCCCCCTACGAGCTGCCCAACGCCACCGCCTACAACGAAACCTGCGCAGCAATCGCCCAGGCGCTTTTCAACCACCGCATGTTCCTGTTGCACGGCGATGCCCGCTACATCGACGTGCTGGAACGGATCCTCTACAACGGCTTTCTGGTGGGCGTGGGGCTGGATGGCCGCCATTACTTCTATCCCAACCCCCTGGCCTGCGACGGCCGCACGCCGTTCAACCAGGGAGTGCTAGGCCGCAGCCCCTGGTTCAGTTGCGCTTGCTGCCCGGTGAACATCGTCCGCTTCGTCCCTTCGGTGCCGGGGATGGTCTATGCGGTGCGGGACGACGTGCTGTATGTGAACCTCTATGACTCCGGCCAGGCCCAAGTGCAGCTTGCCGCCACCGGGGTGCAGGTGGAGCAAAAGACCCGCT
>JALSGI010000338.1 GCA_026982835.1 Planctomycetota bacterium
CTGCGAGGTGTTTGTGGAGATTGGTTTGAAGATCAAGCGGGAGAGTCCCATCAAGCCGACCTTCACCATTGAGCTTGCCAACGGCTATGCCGGCTACTTGCCCACCACGGAGCAGCATGCCCTGGGCGGGTACGAGACCTGGCGGGCTCGCAGCAGTTTTTTGGAAGTAGAGGCGGATCGAAAAATCTATGCCGTGGTACGGCAGCTCCTGAAACGCGTACGTGACGTTTGAAGAGGAGCCTGAAGTGTGTGTGCGGCGGCGCTCCAGGAATAATCCGCAAAACAGGAAACTTGCACAGAAGACGTTGGTGCAAGGATAGTTAAATTTTACGGATTGGGAGAACCGACTTCCGACAATGAGACTCTCTTTTTGTTTCCTCAGCAAGGGGAGGCTCTTGGCGCAGAGATTCTGGTTGCTCAAAAACACATTTTCGGATTGCCAACTGGGGAGTGAGTTCCATGACCGTTCGTGCCGACAATCGCCAGGTTTTGTATTTCGAGGATTTGTCCGTCGGCGATTGTTGGGTCAGTTGCGCCCGAACCGTAACGGAAGCGGACGTGGTGAACTTTGCTCGCCTGACGGGGGACTTCAATCCCCTGCACGTGGATTCTGAGTACGCCCGGCAAACTCCCTTTGGGCGTCCCATCGCGCACGGACTGTTAGGGCTTTCGTTCATGGCAGGCTTGGCCAGTACGGCCCCGGCGGTGAGCACGGTGGCCTTGCTGCGGATCATCCAGTGGAAATTTTTGCAGCCGATTTTTTTCGGGGATACCATCCGCGTGGAGACCAAGGTGGTGGACAAGCAGCCCAGCGGTCGCCGCCGCGGCCGGGTGCTGTGGCATCAGCGGGTGATCAACCAGCACGGCCAGGTGGTGCAGGAAGGCAAGCTGGAAACGCTGGTGATGGGCCAGTTCAGCCCGCCCAGGCAGCCCCGCTGATCCTTCGCCGGGTGCCGCAGCTGGAAACACTGGAGAAAAAGCTCTGTTCCTAACCGGTTGCACGGTATCCGGTTACAACCAACGCCCCGGATCGGCAGCGCTTTGCCAGGGGGGCTCCCCTTTTCATCTCTCGCCCAGGGATTACACTAGGCGGCGCACAGGGAGGAGTAGTTCCCTGCCACGGGCCAAACGACCCTCATGGACAGTCCCCCCTCGTCACACGCCCGGTGCTTTCTTCAGGTCCCTTGGGGTCCTTTTGGGCGACTGTTGGCCTGGGCATTCCTTTCTGCCCGCAAGCTCGGTTCGCCATCGGGCACGGCCATCTGCCGCGGTTTCGGCCCGGTTCCATCAGGTCGGGGCCGGGATAGTTCCGGTTGTGCGTAAACAGGAGAAGACGATCGTGGAAAGCTGCAAGCCACGGGGAAGAGGGAGCGTGGCGGTCTTGCTGGTGGCGGTTTGCCTGGCCGGGTGCTCCGGCGGCCGGAGCCAGAAAACCAAGGTCTCCATCGACGGCTCTAGCACCCTCTATCCGGTCAGCCAGGCGGTGGCCGAGGAGTTCCAGAACACCCACCAGGGGGTGTACGTGACGGTGGGGATTTCCGGCACCGGGGGCGGGTTCAAGAAGTTCCTGGCCGCCGAGACGGACATCAACGACGCCTCCCGGCCCATTAAGCAGAAGGAGCTCCAACTGGCCGAAGAAAAGGGCATCCAGTTCCTCGAACTCCCCGTGGCCTACGACGGCCTCACCGTGGTGGTCCACCCCAAGAACGATTTCGTGGACCACCTGACTGTGGAAGAACTCAAAAAAATCTGGGAACCCGGCAGCAAAGTCCGTACCTGGAAGGATGTGCGCCCCCAGTGGCCCGACCGCGAAATCAAGCTCTACGGCCCGGGCACCGACTCCGGCACGTTCGACTACTTTACCGAAGCGATCGTGGGCAAGGCCGGGCAGAGCCGCTCGGACTACCAGGCCAGCGAGGACGACAACGTGCTGGTCACCGGCGTCAGCTCCGACGTGGACGCGCTGGGTTACTTCGGATTTTCCTACTACGTGGAGAACCGGGACAAGCTGAAGGCCGTGCCCATCGACGGCGGCCGGGGGCCGGTGGCCCCCTCGCTGGAGACGGTCAAAAGCGGCCGTTACGTGCCTTTGTCGCGCCCGCTTTTCATCTACGTTTCGCTTCGTTCGCTCCAGCGGCCCGAGGTGCAACAGTTCGTCCAGTTCTACCTGGAGGAGTGCCCGGTGTTGGCCAAGGAAGTGGGCTACATCCCCTTGAGCGAAGCGATTTACCAACTGGTGCGGCAGCGTTTCCAGCGGCGGATTCCCGGCACCATGTTCCAGGGCGTGGAAGGAGCCGTGGACCTGGAGAAACTGCTCCGCGAGTCGATGAAGTAGGCTCCCGGCCATGAGCTCCCCGGACGCTTCGCCGTTTCGCCCTCGTGCGGGCCAGCAGTGGCGCGAGCGGTTGATCCGCGCCGTGCTGGCCGCCTGCGCGGCCGTGTCGGTGCTGACCACCGCGGCCATCGTGGTGGTGCTGCTCTGGGAAAGCCTGCTGTTTTTTCGGGAGGTCAGTCCCTGGGAGTTCCTCACCGGCACCCGCTGGGCGCCGAAGTTCCAGCCGCAGGGGTTCGGCGTGCTGCCGCTGGTCTGCGGCACGTTGCTGATCGTGGTCGGCTCGGCCCTGGTGGCGTTGCCGGCCGGGCTGGTAACGGGCATCTACTTGAGCGAGTATGCCCGGCCGCGCACCCGCGCGGTGCTCAAGCCCATCCTGGAAGTGCTGGCCGGGATCCCCACGGTGGTCTATGGGTACTTTGCGTTGAACTTCATTACACCGCTGATCCAGAAGGTGTTGCCGGCCGATCGGTTCAACGCCGCCAGCGCCGCGGTGGCCGTGGGAATCATGATCCTGCCAATGGTCGCCTCCATTTGCGACGACGCCTTTCAGGCCGTTCCCAACGCCTTGCGCCAGGGGGCCTACGCCCTGGGCGCCCGCAGGCGCCAGGTGGTGCTGCAGGTGGTGTTGCCGGCGGCCCTTTCCGGGGTGATCGCCTCCTACGTGCTGGCTTTGTCCCGGGCCGTGGGCGAGACGATGATCGTCACCCTGGCCGCCGGAGCCCAACCCAAGCTGACGCTCAACCCCCTGGAGGCCATCCAGACGATGACCGCCTACATCGTGCAGGTGAGCCTGGGGGACACGCCGGCCGGCACGGTGGAGTACCACACGCTTTATGCGGTGGGCTTGCTGTTGTTTTTGATCACCTTCAGCCTCAACGTGGTGGCCCAGCGTATCCTCCGCCGCTACCGGGAGGTGTATGAATGAGTGCCCCTGTTCCC
>JALSGI010000339.1 GCA_026982835.1 Planctomycetota bacterium
CCTCTTCCCGGCCGATGGTGACCGGGGTGGGCAGGTTGCGGAACACCCGACCGCGGTCTGTGCCGTCCAGGACGCGCAAGGTGATCAAAGCCATGGCTACCACTTCCGGGAAGAAAAAAGCCGGTCCCTCTCCCCTTCATTGTAATGGGAACCGCAGCAGTCTTCCAAGCAGAGAAACCGATGGAAAAGACTCCTCGGCCCGGGGAGAACATTATATTTTGACAGGGATCGGGCGTTCGGGCATTGGGGCCCTCTAGGACAGGTTTCGGGAGAGCGATTCCCCCTGGGGAGCATGGCGGCCGGGGCCGGTTCCTGGTGCGGGTCCGGGAGAAAGAAAGCCATGAAGACGCGCGGCGAGCTGGAAGCGGAAATCTGCCGGATGATCATCCAGTTCGAGAAGGAGTACATGGGTCGGGGACCGGTGGAGACGAAGTGCTTCCTGCTGGAGGATCTGTTGCTGGTGCGGCTCAAGGGGGTGCTGACGCCGGCGGAGATCAAGCTGGCTGCTTCGCAGGAGCGGGGCCGGTACCTGCTGAAGCAAGTGCGGCAGCAGTTGCTGGATTTCGGCCGCCCGTTGCTGGAGTCGGCCGTGGAGGAGATTCTGAATGTTCCGGTGCAGAGCATCCACACCGATATCAGCACCAAGACCGGCGAGCGGATCATCGTGTTCACTCTGGCCCGGAAGCCCCAATATAAAAATACCCAGCGCTAGCCGAAGGCCAGGGGTGGAGAACCGCCCGTTTTTGGGTCGATAACTCCATTGACAAATTGCCCGGGAGCAACTACTGTTTTGCATAAGTTCGAGTTGCCGAGGCGCCGGGCGCGGCGGCAACTCAGACTTGTACAAGCCAGGAAGTCCTGCGGATCGGAGTCGGTTCGCAGGAATAAACGGCCGGAGAGACGCACAGGGCGTCTAGCCGGCCGTTTTTTGTAGGTGCCGCGGTCCGGCAGGGCCGTGGCGCAAAAGGCGATGCCATGCGGTCATTGTCCCTGGGGAGCGGAACAGCCCCAGGGAATGTGGCCGGAGGGGTGCTCCGTGCGCCCCTTCGGCTTTTTTGTTGCCCTTGGAGACGAAGGAGGACCAACCGATGGGAACAGGGCACACGTCCCCCGAGGCGTTTCCCGGCCCGTTGCAACTCCAAGGCCAAGGCAAGTCGGCCGACGTCCTGCTGGTGCTCTGCACCGACCCGGTGCTGGAAGAGACCCTGCTGGCCGAGTTCCGTTCGGCGCCGCTGTGGTTGTGGCGTTTGCCCGGGCCGACGATCCCGCCCTCGGGCAGCGGCGAGGGGGAAGTGGACTCCCTGTTGCAGGAGGCGCTGCATCGGCGGGGAGTCAAGGAGATCATCGTCTGCGGTCACCTGCCCAGCCAGGTGCTCCGCAGTCCCCAGCAGGCCTCTTTGCCCGAGGCAGCAGCCGCGGCCATCGATTCGCTGCACCGCCTGGTGAAACAGAAACACGGGCGGCTTTCTCCCTCGCAATTCCACCAGGCGGTGGTGGAAGAGAACGTGCTGCTGCAGTTGGCCAACTTGCGCACTTATCCTGCGGTGCTTGCGGCCATGGCCGGGCGGCGCGTGCGGCTGCACGGCTGGATTTACGACTGGCAGGAGGAAGTGCTTTACGTCCGCGGTCCCGGGGAAAGCTCCCTGCTGCGGCGGACGCGCAGGTTCGTCGCCCCCACGGCGGGCTCCTGGCCATACTACGATCCGTGCGACATCTACCTAGCCTGAAGCGGATTCCTTTTACGCCACGGGAAGGTAGGAGGACCGACCGACGATGAAACGACATGATCGCAAATCGCCGAACCCCCATTGGTGGAAGTCCGACGTGCTGGCTTCGCTGGTGGTCTTTCTGGTGGCCTTGCCGCTTTGTTTGGGCATTGCGGTGGCTTCCGGTGCCCCGCCCGTGGCGGGGATCCTCAGCGGGGTAATCGGCGGGCTGGTGGTGGCTTCCTTGGGCGGGAACCCCATGCTGGTCAGCGGCCCGGCCAACGGGCTGATCGTGCTGGTGCTGCTGGTGACCCAGCAGCACGGCCTGGCCCTGCTGGGCGTGATCGTGCTGGCCGCTGGGGCGCTGCAGGTGCTGGCCGGGGCGTTGCGGCTGGGCCAGGTGTTTCGGGCCATTCCGCCCTCAATCATCCACGGTCTGATGACCGGTTTTGCCGTGATCATCTTCGCCAGCCAGTTCCATGTGATGCTGGATGCCCCGCTCCAGGGGACCGCCCTGGAGCAACTGGCTGCCGTTCCGCATGCGGTGTGGAACGTGCTGGCTGGTTCAGAAGGCTCCCACCGTGCGGCAGCAGTGCTGGGGGTGCTGACCATCGCCGTGCTGCTGGCCTGGAAGCCCCTTGCCCCCAAGCGGCTCCAGTTCCTGCCCGCCTCGCTGGTGGCCGTGATGGCAGCCGCGCTGGTGGCATCTTTGGCCGGGCTTTCGGTGGCCCGCGTCGATGTGCCCCAGAACCCCAGGGAACTGCTGGGAGCCATCCAGCTGATCGACGTTTCCCTGCTGCCGATGTTGCTGCAGTGGCCTATCCTGGAAGTGGTGCTGGTGATGGCTTTCCTGGCCAGTACCGAAACGCTCTTAAGCGCCACGGCTGTGGACCGGCTCCACCAAGGCCCCCGGACCAACTATGACCGCGAGCTGGCTGCGCAAGGATTGGGCAACATGCTTTGCGGCGTAGTGGGGGCCGTGCCGCTGACCGGCGTCATTATCCGCAGTGCGGCCAATGTGGCTGCCGGCGCCCGCACCCGGCTCTCCAGCGTCCTACACGGCTTGTGGCTGCTGGTGTTCGTGGTGGCGTTGCCCGGGCTGTTGGCCCAGATCCCCACAGCCAGCCTGGCGGCGGTGCTGCTGGTGGCCGTGACCCGACTGGTGGACGTGAAGGCGTTGCGCGAAATCTGGCAGCACGACAAGCGCGAAATCGGTATCTACGCGGCCACTGCGGCCACGATCTTCTTCTGGGGAGTGCTGCCCGGGGTGGTGCTGGGCGTGGCCCTGGCCCTGGCCAAATTGCTCTATTGCATGGGACACTTGCACATTCGCGTGGAAGAAGAACCCGAGCACAACCGTACCAACCTCTACCTGGAAGGTACGGCGGCGTTTCTCAGCCTGCCCAAGCTGGCTCGCACGCTGGACTCCATCTCTCCCGGGACCGAGTTGCACGTGCACCTGGACCAACTGTGGCTGATCGACCACGCCTGCTTGGACCTGCTGGCCGGCTGGGAACAACAGCACCGCGTTACCGGTGGCCGGCTGGTACTGGATTGGGAGAGCCTG
>JALSGI010000340.1 GCA_026982835.1 Planctomycetota bacterium
CGGCCTGGCCCACCTGGAACTCCCCCCCGAACAAAACGCCCCCTCAGCCAAGCTGAGCACCCAGTTGGCACTCACCGAGCGGGAAAAGATCGAACAGATGCTCCGCTTGCACAACTTCAACCGCACCGCCGCGGCCAAGGCGCTGGGCATCAGCCGAGTAACGCTTTACAACAAGATCCGCAAGTACAATATCCCCCTCCAGAACCTCCCCCCGGGCAACGGCGATTCCCCCCGGCAGTAGCCGTGGTGCTACCACCTGTCCGGTGTGGACTTGGTTGCAGGCCGCCCAAGTGCAAACAGTAGAAGCTTACTCTTTTTCTTCCGCGCCTTCACTCTGGTCACAAACCTCTTCTGCGGCATCCAACCACTGCTTGAATCGCCACAGGGCCGACAGCCACACGAGATTGTAAATCTGCATCAATGCAACGAGGGCAATTACAAGGCCCTGGAGAAATCGCTCCAGGTCGTGTGGAGGAGCCAGGTCAAAAAACACGCTAACAATTACGATTCCTCGCAGTGCCAGCACGATCGCCGCTGCAGCCAGCCCCAACCGCACCGCCCAGCGGCTCCGCCACAAAAATCCCAGCAGGTCGGCCGCCAGGGCCAGCAACAGCCCCATAAGATCGGCCAGCAGTCCCAGGACAAGCAGCAACCAGAGCCAGTCTCTTGGGCCGGGAGTAGCAAACAACGTGCTGGCCAGCAGGAACACCCGGGACAGGGCCATCCAGCCGCCGAGCCCCAGGTCGATGATGAACACCAGGCCGACAAACCTCGGCAACGGTGGGTCCAACGGGCCGGCCATGTCACCTGCGGCCCCGGCTGCGGGGGAAGTGGGACGCTTCCGGTCAGGGGAAACAGGTTGATTCACCGGGGGCCTCTCTGGAAAAAGTTTGCCGAGCGGAACTCCGGCGTTTTCCGGGGCTTGGTGCTGTGCCCTCAGTGGCCTTCCTCCGGCGAAACCGGGGGCGATTGTTGCCGGGCGGCCGGGGCGGTGGTTTCCGGCTGTTCCCACAACGCTGCCTCTTGCAACCGCCGACGCAGCTGCAACACGGACAACAGCCAGATCATGTTGAACAAGGCCGAGAAAACAAATACCAGGAAAATCGCCACAAAGGCACCGGGATCACGAGGGGCAAACCTCGGATGAGTGGCAGGGAGGAGAAAAATCCCTCCCAGTTGACCCATCGCCCAGAGCACCAGCACGGGAATGGCCAACGTGAGCCAGCGGGGATTTCCTCGCAGCCCTTGGATATCGACCACAACGGCCAGAACCCTGCTCGCGGCCAGCACCACCACAGGAAACATCGCGGCGTGGAGCAAGGATTCGCCAGGCCCAAAGAAAACACTTCCCAAGATCGCAAAGGCGGTTCCCAAGGCCAGGCGAAGCAACATCACGCCGCAGAACGCCAGGTCCAGCAGGAGGATCGCGTGGACAAACGTCGGCCGCTGGCGGGCCGCAGCGCTGGGCCTTTTCGCACTTGGCAAGGCCCGTCCGGTACTTGGCGAGTGTTCGCGTTCCTGCATTTCAGTCCCCCCGATTATGGAACCGTCCCTCCTGTTGCGTAGGGGGGAGTGGAGGAAGTCAGTCTGTCCGGGAGGAGACGCTACGGTCACCACGGCGCACAACCACACTACACGTCGCATACCTGAACCGCCTCGCGCAGCGCCGATAGCGGCTCCCCCGTGGGAATAAACTCCTGGCCCACATATCCCCCGTAGCCGATCTGCACCAGTGCCTGCATCACGGCCGGGTAGTTGATTTCCTGCCGGGGGCCAAGCTCTCCCCGGCCCGGGTTGCCGGCCACGTGTACATGGGCGATGTACTCCTTGAGCTGGTGGATGCGGCGGATGAGGTCTCCGTCCATGATCTGCACGTGATAGACGTCGAACAGGAACTTCAGCCGCGGCGAGCCTACCCGGCGGATCACCTCGATGCAAAAATCGGTGTGGTCCCCCTGGTAGCCCGGGTGGCCCTTCATCGGGTGGGTGTCGTCGCGGGTGTTGAGCATCTCCAGGCACAGCGTCACACCGCGGCGTTCGGCATAGCCGACGATCTTCTTGAACCCCGCCACGCAGTTGCGGATGCCCTCCTCGCGGTCCAGGTGCCCGCTTTTGGGATCGTCCACGTTCCGCAGCGAGTAGCCGGTGAAGGCGATCACGTTGGGGAAGCCGGCCTCGGCGCAGGCGTCGATCGACTTGCGCGTGGCAGCGATCACTTCGTCGTGGTAGCGGGGATTGTTGTACCCTTTGACAAACGGCGGGTACTTGCCCATGTCGATCAAGGCGATGGCGCAGATCAGCCCGTGCCGCTTCAGCGTGCCCCAGTGCTTGGGAGGCACCAGCTCGATGCTCTTGCAGCCCAACTGGCGGGCCACCTGGCACATCTTCTCCACCGACCAGTAGGGGGCGAAACACCAGTGGGCGATGGATTGCCGGATGCGGCCGCGAAGCCTGGGCGTGTTCTGCTTTTGCGGCTGTTGAGCGGCGGCACGCCGGGAACTTGCCCATCGGCTGCCCCACCAGGCTCCCAGCGAACCTGCGCCCAACGCCTGCAGCCACCAACGACGAGAAACCGCATGAGGGTGCTGTTTCGACATGGGAAGTTCTCCAAGCAAGAGAGTGCGGGAATGGCCCAGAAACGGAGCTTGTGGCGAAACCCAGTGTAATCGGCCCCAAGGGACCAGGCCAGCAAGGGTCGAGTGAGGGGCACGTTTCCACGGAAGCAGAAGCTCATGGCAAGCCGCCGGCTTTAGCCGCCCGAAGAGCCAAGAAAAAACGCATATCGATCTTCTCCGCCAGCTAAAGCTGGCGGCTCGCCGATTGCGAGAAAAAACGTTTTTTCTCGCACTGGTGCGGAAGCACCGCCGCAAGACCCAGGACCCAAGACCCAAGACGGCGCAAGCCGCAAGCCGACTCTGGCACCGGTGCGGAAGCACCCAGTGGCGAGCCCCGGGCTTTGTACATGTTTAGCCAGCTAGCAGCCAGAGGATCGACGCCGCAGGCGTCGCAGCTTCGTAGCCTCACGGTCGTCAGACCCCCGGAAGGCAGCGTTTTTCCTTATCCTTTAGCATCCCGAAGGGATGCCAGAGGGATGGCAGTTGGCTATTTCTGGCACCCCTGGCGGGGTGCTGGGTGTGGTCATGGTGCCTGGTTCCGGTGGTCTCCGCTCCGCTACGACCACCGGCTACAAGGCTGGCAAGCCTTCGGCTTGCTTTTGATCTGGGAATGCTCCGTCTTGTGCTGGCACGCTAACAGCCCGTTGAAA
>JALSGI010000341.1 GCA_026982835.1 Planctomycetota bacterium
CGGCGCACGGCGCAAGCCGCAAGCCAGTTCTCCCCGCACTGACGTGCGGGGCTCATAGGCCCAAGACCCAAGCCCCAGGACCCAAGACCCAAGGTGGCACGCCGCCTGCCTGCACAATCGCTACAATCGTCAAAGTTCTCCAGCCGGGCGGTCGATGTCAGGAAGCAGGCGGTCGCGGTTTGGGCGTTTGCCGGGGGAGAGGGAAAGGACTGCACGGCCGCGGCGTTCCGCATGGTTTTCGTTGCCATTGCTGCTAGCGAAGTGTCCGGCTTATGCCCCCTTGGAACATCCGGCAAAAGAGAGGCCCTGCTGCTTGGCCTGCTTGGCTGGCCGCCGTCGCCCTGCTGGCAGTGCTGGCCGGATGCAGCAGCACCGCAGGGGTGGTTTCCCGCGGCGGGGGCGTGCCGGAGGCGATCGTCCAGGAGCCGAAAAGCCCCGGGCCCAAAGTCTCGGTGGAAGGCACCTGGTCGATGCCCGATGCCACACCGGAAGACGTGCAGCGGGTGAAGCAGGAGCTGCTGCGCCGCTACGCCCAGCGTCTGGGCCAGGCTGTCCCCGCGGAGCAAGCCTCTCCCACGGGCCCCTCCGGCGGCCGGAGCCGGCCGGGAGAAGCCCGGCGACCACAGCAAGCAAGCCGGCCGGATCGTGCCACCAAAGCAAGCCCCCCGCCTGCTGAAGCCGAGAAATCGCAGCATGTTTTCGACCATCGGATCAAGCTCACCGTCGGCCAGTCGTCGCAGAAGAGGGCTCTTTCGCCGGAAAGGGCCAGCGACCTGCCCCGGACGGCCGGAGACGCTGCCCCGCAGGTGGTCCCCCTGGCCGGGCCGCTGGGACGGCTGAAGCTGCTGGCCGTGGCCGAGGACGCCCAGGGGAGGCAACTGGCCCTGCTGGACGATGGGAAGCAGCGCTTCACCGTGCGGCGGGGGGATCGGTTGCTGGAGCCACAGCGGCAGGGGAGGGCCGGCTCGGTGTGGCAGGTGGAGGCGATCCGCACCGGGGCGTTGCAGCTTCGCCAGGAAAACAGCCAGCGGCGCGTGTTGCTGCGGTGAGCCGGAGCCCGCGGCCTGCGGCTTTCGTGCACGGAAAAAACCACGCAAACGCGAGTGCCGAAGATGAACAGGGAACGACCCGCCGGATGGCTTTTGCGAGGGTGGCTGGTGCTGGGGATGGTCGTGTGGGCCGGGGCGTTTGGGTCCCAGGGGACCGTGGCCCAGAAGGATGCTGCTCCCCGGCAACCTGGGGGAGATGCTTCTCCGGCCCAGCGGTTGGCTCGGGGCAAACAGCACCGCATCCGTCGGCTGGAGCTGCGACAAGCCAGCGTGACCGACGCGGCGAGGCTGCTTTCGGAACTTTCCGGACTGAACATCGTGGCCACCGAGGAAGCCGGTAAAAAGCAGGTTACCCTTTATCTTCAGGACGTGCGCACCATCGACGCCCTGGAGACGTTGGCCAAGGTGGCCGGGCTGTGGTACCGCGAGGACGAGCAGGCCGGCACCATCCGCCTGATGACCACCGAAGAGTATCAGAAAGACCTCATCATCCACCGCGAAGATCAAACACGGGTGTTCACCCTGCTGCATCCCAATGCGGTGAGCGTGGCCTTGGCCATCCAGGACCTGTACGGGCCGCGGGTGGTGCTTTCGCTGCGCACACTCAACGACGACGATCTGCTGACCGGCTTTGGCGGGGGGCTGGGGGGTTTTGGCGGGTTTGGTGGCTTTGGCGGAGGTGGTTTCGGGGCCGGATTCGGAGCGGGGTTGGGTGGCGGCTTGGGGTTTGGGGGCTTTGGCCTGGGCGGGTTTGGCACCACGGGGGTGGGTCAGAACTTCGCCGCCGGCGGGGGGCGGTTCTCCCGGCCGGGGTTTTTTGGCACGTTTCCCGGCTTTGCTCCCTTTGGGCCGGGGGCGGGATTCGGCCAGTTCGGTTTTGGTCGTTTCGGAGCGGGATTTGGCGGGGCCCAGCAACGCCAGCGGGAAGAACCCCTGCCCAAGGAACCACTCACGCCCGAACAGCTCTCCGAGCTGCAGCGTCGGGCCGCGCAAGCCCAGCAGCAGGGCCGAGGCCAGATCAGCTCCGAGGTGGTGCGGCAGATCACCCAGCAGGAGCCGCCCATCTATGTGACCATCAACCGCCAACACAACCTGGTGATCGTCCGCACCACGGACCGGGAGACGATGAAGGCCATCGAGCGGCTGGTCTGGGAGCTGGATCGTCCCACCCCGCAAGTGCTGCTGGAGATGAGAATCCTGGAGGTGACGCTGGACGACAACTTCCGTTCCATCTTCGACCTGCAATATAGCGCCGGCCCGCAAGGACCAACGGCCGATCAACAAACCACCCGCAACCCCTATCTCACCGGAGCCCAGACGGCCGCCCAGAACGTGTTGGGGCTGGGCAATTTCACTTTCGAGGGGGGGACGCTGGTCTATCAGTTTCTCAACGACAATATCCGCGCCCGCATCCAGATGCTGGAACAAGAGCGGCGGATCAAGACCCTGGCCACGCCGCTGCTTTTGGCCTCGAACAATCGTCCGGCCCGTATCTTCGTGGGTGAAGAGCGCGTGCTGACCCGCAGCGTGAACACCAACATCGTCACCCCGGCCACCGGGGCGGCGGCCACGGCCATCACGCCCATTACCGAAATCCGCGACGTGGGCACCACGCTGTTTCTCATTCCCAAGATCAACGCCGATCGCACCGTCACCCTCGTCATCAGCCAGGACTCTTCCTCGGTGAACCCGCAAGGGGCCGTGATCCCCGTGGCCGGACAGGACGGGCAGATTCAGCAGTTTCCCATCGACACGGTCGATACGGCCAATGTGTTCGGCACCGTGGTGGCCAAGGACGGGATGACGGTGGCCGTGGGAGGGCTGATCCGCGAGGGCACCACCCGCGTGCAGACCAAGGTGCCGGTGCTGGGCGATCTGCCGGTCGTGGGCCGGATGTTCCGCCGCGAATACGACCAGGACCTGAAAACCGAACTGGTGCTGCTGATCACCCCGCACGTGATCACCACCCCGGCCGAAGGGGAAGCCAAAACCCAGTGGCGGATGCGACAGCTTTCCCACCACCCCCAGGCCCAGCAAATGCCCTCGATGCCGCAGGTGGAATGGGAGCCGGTGCCTGGGGGGCCGTTGGTGGAGCCGGTGCCGGCACCCGGGGCCGGAGGGCCCTAAAGCTGCCGCTGCTGCCGGGAGCGGCGGGACTATTGCACAAGCGGACAAAAGGGCCGTTTTTCTCGGGTTTTGGGCGATT
>JALSGI010000342.1 GCA_026982835.1 Planctomycetota bacterium
CCATGACTATAGTGAGGCCCTGTTCCCGGTGCAAGCAAGCCAGCAGCCGCAGAATCTCCCCGCCGGTGCGGCTGTCCAGGTTGCCTGTGGGTTCGTCGGCCAGCAGCAGTTCCGGCTGGGTGATCAACGCCCGGGCGATGGCCCCCCGTTGCATCTCCCCGCCGGAGAGTTCCTTGGGCCGGTGGTGCAGGCGGTGCCCGAGCCCCAGCCGGGCCAGCAGTTCCCGGGCGTAGCTTTCCAGCTCCCGGCGTCGCCGCCAGTAGCTCCACAGCCCGTGGCGGATCATCCAGGGGCAAAGCACGTTTTCCAGCAGCGTCAGCTCGGGCAGCAGGTGATAGAACTGAAACACCATGCCGATGGAGGCGTTGCGCAGGCGGTCGCGCACGCGGGGGCGAAGATTGTCCACCCGGCGGCCCCGAAAGTGGATCTGGCCCCGGTCCGGCACGTCGAGCGTGCCCAGCAGATGCAGCAGGGTGGATTTGCCCGATCCGCTCTGGCCCACCACGGCCACAAACTCGCCCGGGGCCACGGCCAGATCGACTCCGCGGAGCACCTCCACCCGATGCGGCCCCCGGCGATAGGCCTTGTGCACGCCGCGAGCTTCCAGCAGGGGGGAGTCGTCGGAACAGTTTGTTTGCTGGTTCACAGGAAACTCCAGTGGGTGCGTGTTTCTCTTGGCGAGCCGCGAGCGTAAGCTCGCGGTTGCTACAGTTTGTGGTCGTTGCTACGCTAACCAACCGCCGGCTAACGCCGGCGGCTCGCCGAGTGTAAAAGTTTGCGTTTGTTCTTGCGTCGGTGCGGAAGCACCCTGCGCAGGACGCAAGCCGATTCCTGCCCGGTGCGGCAGCACCCAGTGGCTGCGGCGTGCGCCGCCTCCCTGCACTCACGTGCGGGGCTCAGGCTCCCTCCACACCCCCAAGCCTCCACGCCTCCAAGCCCCCCCTCACTCGTACCGCAGCGCCTCGACCACCCGCAGCCGTGCGGCCCGGGTGGCCGGCCATACGCTAGCCAGCACGGCAATCCCAAGCGCTCCCAGCACAATCCAGGCCACGGTCCAGGCATCGACCAGCGTGGGGATTTCGTAAAAGTAGTAAATCGACGGATCGAACACCCGGTGGCCGGTCAGCCGGCCCAGAGCGTCGGCGATTTCGTTCAGGTAGTGGACGAACAGCAGCCCCAGGGCCATGCCCGCCCCGGCCCCCACCACCCCCAGCGAAAGCCCATAGCCCAGGAACACTCCCAGCACGCCCGTGCTGTGGGCTCCCAGGGCCTTGAGGATGCCGATGTCGCGGGTCTTTTCCACCACGATCATGAAGAAGATGGCCAGGATGCCGAACCCGGCCACGGCGATGATCAAAAACAGCAACACGTTGAGGATGGCCGTTTCCATCTGCACGGCCGCCAGCAGCGGGCCCTGGCGGTCGCGCCACGTTTGCACCACGTAGTAGGTGGAAGAAAACACCTTCCGCAGCCGGTCGCGCACCTGGTCGGCCTTGGCCGGGTCGCGCAGCTTCAGTTGGATGGAGCTGACGTAGCGCGTGCCGCTTTGCGGGTCGAGCATCCCCCGCAGCTCCTGCAACTTGTCGATGGGCACGAAAACGAAGTTGGCGTCGTACTCGCTCATCTTGCTGGCGTAGAAGTCCACCACGGTAAAAGTTTCCGTGACGGCCTTGGGCGGGGTGCCGGCCGTGGGCAGGGTGAGCTTCACATCGTCTCCGGGCAGCAGCAGGAAATCCTCCGAGCCGTCGCTGCGCCGCACCGAGGCAATGGCCATGCCCAGGATGCAGCCGGTGTATTGCTCGCGGGCCGGGTCGAAGGTCTTTTCCGGCCCGGGAGCCGCTGTGGCAAAGGGGTCTTGCGGCGGAGCCTCCTGTCCGGCCGAGGCCACGCCCGGGGCGGCCAGCAGTTCCAGATCGCCCTGGGGGCTGATCCGTTGCTCCAGCACGCGGTAGCCCATCTGTTGCAATAGTTGCTCGTAGAGTCCGGCAGCGGCCTGGGCCGTGATGTTGCTTTGGGCCAGTTGGGCGGCCGAGAGTTCCAGGTGGACCAGATCGCGTGAGGAAGGCTCGCCGGTACCGTTTTTTTCCCGGGGGGCGGGTTGTTGTTCCTCAGGGGCTTGTTGCTGGGCCAGTTTTTGCCGGGCACGCCACCGCCGCCAGGGCCAGCCGGCCAGGTCCATGCCGCGGCGCAGGCCGGCCTTTTGGCCCCCTTCGGGATCGCGAGTGTAGTAGCCCCCTTCGTGCAACTGGAAGCTCACCCGGCGGCGATTGGCCGGGTGTTGCAAGTACTCGGCAAAGCGGCACGTGCTGGCGCAGGTGGCCGGGTCGATGCCGATGAGCGTAACAGGCCGCGTGATCCACCGCCCCCCCACCTGGAACGAAAGCATGGCCGGCACGTGGACCGACACGGTGGCACTTTCCAGCTCCTGGCCCACATGGCGGCGGATTTCGGCCAGATGGGCCTCCGGATCGGGCAGCCCCTCGAAAGAGCGGGACTCGATGATCACGTCGGCCAGGATGCCCTTGAGCCGCACGTGCATCTCGTGCTGAAAACCGCTCATCACGGCGTTGACCACGATCATGGTGGCCACGCCCAGCGTGACGCTGACGATCGAGGCCAGGGCAATCCAACGGGCCTTCAGGTATCGCCAGCACAGCAGGAACTTGTACATCGCCTGGTGCCTTCCGTGGCGGGGGGTGGCAGTCGTTGCCGCGGGGTTGTTTTCACAAACGGCCGGCGGCGTGCGTTGAGCATGCGGTTGTTTTTGCCGACGTCGTGTTTCGGTCGGAATCGTAAGCCGCGAGCGTAAGCTCGCGGAGAACTTGCATATCGGCGTTGTGTTGTCTGTTTTCCTCCGGGAGCTTACGCTCCCGGCTCGCTGTTTGGCGTGTGAGTCGGCGTTTTTTCTCGCTTTGGCGAGCCCCCGGCTTTGGCCGGGGAAGAGCCGAACAAACGCTTCCAGCTCGTTTTCCTCCGGGAGCTTACGCTCCCGGCTCGCTGTTGTTGGTTTTTTCTGTTTGGTGCGGAAGCACCCAGTGGTCGCGGCCCTGCCGCCTCCGCCAGCTGAAGCTGGCGGCTCGCCACGCCTCCAAGCCCCCACGCCTCCACACCCCCGGAGCGGAAGCTCCGGCGCAAGCCGCATGACGCACGCCGCAAGCCGACTCCGATTCTCCCCGCACTGGCGTGCGGGGCTCGGTATCCCTCCAAGCCCTCAAGCCTCCACGCCCTCGCCCCCCTTTTTCCCTTCGGGGCGAC
>JALSGI010000343.1 GCA_026982835.1 Planctomycetota bacterium
TCCTCCGCCAACGCGGAGAGTGAGGGGGCTTGGAGGCTTGGAGGCGTGGCGAGCCGCCGGCGTAAGCCGGCGGTTCTCCAGCCAGCCGGGAGCGTAAGCTCCCGGAAGAGCGTGCGCACGTCAGCGTCTGGGTCTTGGGTCTTGCGGCGGTGCTGCCGCACCGGGGTGAGAACAAACGTCAATTTGCACAACCAAGAGCCCCCCACGTAAGCGGGGGGAGAGATGAAAACGGCTTGCGGCTTGCGCCGTGCGCTGGAGCTTCCACTCCGCAGAAGAATAAGCGCTTATTCTCGAAACGGCGAGCCGCCAGCTTTAGCTGGCGGAGATAAAAGCGACTTCAACACCAAGAGCAGAGACTGATTCTCCGCATCACAGCCAGCCGGGAGCACGAGCTCCCGCAGCTTCCTACGGCTGGGCCAACGCCTGTTCCAGCAGCAGGTGCACTTCCTGGGTCTGCGAGACGATCCACAAGCCGGAGTCCGGCTCCAGGTAGCCCCAGCCGGCCCCTTGCGGCTGCCAGCTTTCCGGCTGCACTTGCTCCATGAGGTGCTGGACCTGCTCTTGCCGCTGCTTTGCCTGCCGCCAGCGATACCACAGCGGATAGATTTCCAGCCGCAGTTGCGAGGCGGCCACCTGGGGCGAGGTGATCCGCACCGTGCGGGCGTCCTCCAGCACCACGGCCAGGTCGAGCCGTTGGGCCACCTGCTGCAGGGCGTCCCAAAGCGGCACGTCCTTCAGTTCCACCGTGAGCGGCTCTTCCGGTTGCAGGCCCAAGGTGCGTAAGGATCGCCCGTCGATGAGGATCAGCATGCCGGTTTGTTTTTGCATCGCGGCGGCCACATGCCGCAAGGAGACGGGGATGCGGTAGCTCAACCGCACTTTCTTTTCCAGCAGCGGCCGGGCCTGCTGCCAGGTGGTGGTGGGGCCGCGGGCCTCGACCGGCCGCGTGCGCAACCGCTGCCAGCGAGCAAGTAGCCCTTGTAACTGCCGGTGGACCGCAGGCGTGTGGACCACGTGCAGCTTCCCCTCGCGGTAGCTCATCCGCCCGGGCTGCCCCTTGGGGGTCCAGGTGCCGGGAGCTACCAGACGCCGCAGCACCTGCTGCACATTTTCCGGCGAGCCCAAGGGAGAGTTGACCAGCCACTGGATCGAGTAGTGGGCCTCGACCAAGCGATCCTGCTGCTGGGGCGCTGCTTCCAGGAGGAGTTTGCCTTGCCGGATGCGGAACCGCAGTCCCCATTCGGCCGCAAGCGCCCGCAGGGCCTGGTGGAGGGAGACGCGGTGCAACTTGAGCGACACCTTGGCCTCGGGGGAGACGCCTGCGGCCAGCAGGCTGTCCACGTCCAGTTGCAGCTCCAGGCCGGCCATCTGGGCCAGCAGGCGCAGCGCCTCTTCCAGGGGCAATTGGCGGAAGTCCAGCTCGGAAACTTCCAGCCGAAGCGGCTCCGGCACGCCGGTGAGGTTCTCAGCCGGAGGGAGCGGATCGGCGGCAGGGTCCTTCGACTCATCCCCGGGTGCCGAGGCGGGATCGCCCGAGCCGGTCGCGGCGGTTTTTTCTCCCTCGGGCGTTTTTTCGGGCCGGTTGGCCGGGGTGTCTGGTCCGGCCGGAGAAGGGGTTTTTCGGCCACCGGGTCCCACAAGCGGCGGGGCCAGGCCGGCCAGCAGTTGCGGCCGGGGCGTTTTGTTGACCACCACCAGGTGCCGCAGCACTTGCGAATCGATCCGGTTGGAGAGCACCCGCACCGAGCCGTCGGCCATCAGGGCCAAGGTTTCCCCGGACCGGCCGGAGCCGAACCCATCCGCCCCTCCGGCCAGCGGCAGCCCCGAGACGCCGCGCACCGTGGCCGGTCCGCCGGCGGACCAGGGACCCAAGTTCTCTTGCACGCTGAGCACGGCGATGGTCTGCGAGGCTCCCCCGGGCAGGCGACTCAGCCGGCGGCGGTGGTTGTAGGCGAACAGCCCGGCGTCGGGATCATCGGGTTTGGCCCAAGGGCTTTTGGTCCCCCAGCCCCCCACGCCCACAAAGTGCGTCAAAGCGTAGCCCTTTTCGGATCGCTGCCGTGGCAGCAAGGGATTGAGCAGCGGGGGCAGCAGTTTCCGGGTGGCGGGCTGGTTGGTCGGATCGTCCCAGCTGTGGGCAAAACTCAGCCGCCGATACAGCTCCTCCTGGCCCAAGTAGGGCAGCAGCGAGGCGATCCAGCTCAAACGCCGCTGGGGTGGCAGCACCGGGGAACCGGCGGCTCCTTGGGGCAGGCTCCCTTCGGCCTTGTCGAAGGCTTGCAGGGCCGGCAGCAGGGCGGCCATGCGATCGGTGGCCCGGCGATGGGCCGCCAGACGGATCTGCTCGTCCCACCAGGGGAACTGCGCCCGAAGCACCGCTCCGAGCTTTTCCACCGGCAGGGTGAGCGTCCAGCAGAGGCTCACGTGGTCTTCTTCCAGTTGCACTTGCTGCTGCTCCAACGCCTGGCAAAGCGGCTCCAGGCAGCTGCGGATGGCCTGGGAGCGAGCCGCGTCGATCTGCCCGGCCCGGAGCCGCTTGGGCAACTGGTCCAGGTGCTGCTGCACTAGGCCCAACAGCCCCTGGCTGAGCGTGACCAGGTGGTTTTGCAGTTCCAGGTTCACGCTGGGGGTGGCCCCGCACAGGTAGAGCCACAGCCGCTGGGGATGATCCCCCTGGAGGGCCACCGCCACGGCCTGGACCTTGGCCCGAAGGGCTTCCCACCGCTGCTGCTGCGGCCACTGGTTTCGCCAGGCGGGGGGAAGCTGCCAGGGAAAGTGTTCCCAGGCGGCGGCCGAAAACACCCAGCAGACGCTTCCGGCGCCTTGGAGCGAGAGGGCCAGCAGACGCCGCACGGGGGAAAGGTTTCCGGGAACCGGCAGCGGGGCCGGAAGCGAGGCCAGCAGCCGCGGGGCACCAGTGGCCAGCAGCCGCGGGCCCAGCAACACAAAGGGCCACTTCCACTTCTTCGAGGGCAACTGCCGCACCTGGGCCCCGGCCACTTTGCGGCCGGTGGGTCGGGACTGGGCTACTTGTTCCGGCAGGGGGTCCAGGTCTTGCCGCAGCTTCACCACCAGCAGGGCTTCGGAGTTCCAGCGGGCCGGATCCTGCACGCTCCAGCAAACCCACTGCACCGCCTCGCGGCGAAGCGAAAAGGCCTCAAGCATCTTCCGCAGCGGATATTCAAACTGCCGCTGCCAGGGGTGCAAGGCAGCCTCCACCGCGGCGGCGTGGGCCGGGTTTTCGGGAAAACGG
>JALSGI010000344.1 GCA_026982835.1 Planctomycetota bacterium
CAGCGTGCCGCGGAGCAACAAAACACCCCGGCCCAGGGACCGGGGTGAAGTCCGTGGCTTGGCGGCGAAGCGTCGGAGCAATTTACTCCTCGAAGCCCAGGAACGGGTGCTTGGCGTCGTCCTTGCCGGCCAGCATTTCGTCGGCCGTGGGCTTGCCGTTCATGGCGTTGTAGATGGCTTCCTTGGTGGCCCGGTAGTTGAAGTCGTAAATCTTCTTGTTGTCCTCGGCCGCCGGGTGGATGAACACGCCGCAAACGATCACCAGGTCTTCGGCCTGGCCCTTGGGGATCACCCCTTCGGCCACCGAGTCGGCCACCGCCTTGGCCACAGCGGCCTGGGCCGGACCGAACATCTGCGACGCCTGCCGCATCCCCTTGATGGTCACCTTGGTGATCATCACCGTGGAGGGCTTGACGGCCAGGTTCGGAGCCAGCACGGCCAGCAGGTTGGTGTGGCCTTCGCTTTGCCGGGCCAGGGCGTTGGCAAAGGCCACCCCGGCCGGGCCGTCCTTGGAGCCGATGATCAGGTCGATATGGGCCACCTCGTTCCCTTCGCCCACCAGGGCCTCGCCGACGTACAGCGACATGATGCATCTCCCAATCCGAGGAACATGACTTGCCGAAAACCGCCCCCGGGGCGGTTTGCCATGCGCGGCCGAGACTCTCGCCTCGTGCGGCAACATACCAAAGTGCCAGGCGATTGCAAGCGATTCACCCGCGGCGGTGTGCTTCGGTGGCCCCCTTACCCCGGCCGTGCTCCTTCCACAGCAAAAACAGGGGCACCAGCCACGCCCGGGCCTGGGCCGCAATGCCCGGGGCATTGCTCTCCCGAGGGCCGGCCACGTTGAGCACGCGGATGTGGTGTTCCAGAAGCCAGGCCAGGGCCGCTTCCCAGTCCGGCCGGCGATCCAGTTGCACCACCCAGTGGGGCTTTTGCATCTGGCGGGCAAAAAGCAGCGTTTGCAGCGTGCCGCCGCTCAAGGGTCCCCGGGCCAGGATGAGCGTGCCGTCGGAGTGTTCCACGTTGAGCCGCGTGCGCAGCTCGTAGCGAACCGAAGGGGCCTCCTGGAGCGGATAGCGAGCCGGGATCACCCCGTCCTCGGCCCGCCGGCCCCGAGGACACCAGCCGCCGGTGCGCAGGCCCACCTCCAGGGCCGCATCCAGCGCGGCCCGATCCACGCCGGTCTGCCCGCCGGAGACCACTTTGAGCATGCAGCAGTCGTTCATCTCTCTGGCCACGTTCGGTCACTTGCCATCTTGGTCGGTGGCGTGGGCCTGCAACCACTGAAGCACAGGCGCGTTGGCCTCGGGAAAATCCAAGCCGGCCAGCT
The DNA here is from genome assembly GCA_026982835.1 of Planctomycetota bacterium. GTDB lineage: Bacteria > Planctomycetota > Planctomycetia > Pirellulales > S012-138 > S012-138. Next base: position 1,331 of record JALSGI010000344.1, read on the forward strand.
GGCCGCAGGGAACCCAGGCGAATCCGCCCCGGGGCTTGCCCTGGCCGGGGAGCGGGCGGGCCAGCAAAAAGTGCAGCTCCACCGCCCCGTGCTCGTAACGGTGCCGCACCACCTGCAACGGGCGCAACACCTCCACGGCCAAGCCGGTCTCTTCGCGGCACTCGCGGCAGGCGGCCTCCTGGGGCGTTTCCCCTGGGCGGATTTTGCCGCCGGGGAACTCCGCCTTGCCCGGCAGCGGCCCCCCCGGACCGCGGCGACCCACCAGCACCCGCTCCCCCTGGAGCACCACGGCCACGGCGATCCGCTGGAAAGGAGCCGGGCCCATGCGATCCTCCCGCTACCGGAAAAAGGGAAATTCTTGGACACCTAGCCGGGATTTTACGAGCGGCCCGGGGAGCGGAACAGCACCCTTGTCTCCTTGCAGAAGTGCCGGGCGGGCGGCTTCGCACTTCGCACGAGACGCTTGACCTTGCCGCAGGCGGTAACTTACACTCGCAAGCGTGCGTTTTTCGGGTATGATTCGCCGCGGCGGTGGCCTGCGGGCCGGCGCCGCGTTCTGGTGTTTGCCGGGGTGATCCCGCACCCTCCAACCACTAAGGGCTCCTTCCGTGCCAGGAACGTGCGTCATTGGGCTGCAATGGGGCGACGAGGCCAAGGGCAAGGTGGTCGATCTGCTCACCCAGCAGCACCAGGTGGTGGTCCGCTACAAGGGCGGGGCCAACGCCGGGCACACCGTGGTGGCCGAAGGTCAAACCTACAAGCTCTCCCTCATCCCCAGCGGTATCCTCCACCCGGGCGTTACCTGCGTGATCACCGGGGGGGTGGTGGTCGATCCCAACGTGCTGCTGGAGGAGCTTGGGCAGCTTCAGTCCCGCGGTGTGGACGTGGCCGGGCGGTTGCTGGTCAGTGATCGGGCTCATGTGATCTTCCCCTGGCACATCGAGGAGGACCGCATCTTCGGCCAGCAGGCCCTGGAAGAGGGCGAGGCGATCGGCACCACGCTGCGGGGGATCGGTCCCTGCTACCGGGACAAGGTGGGCCGCTACTTTGCCATCCGTGTGGGGGATCTGCTGCGTCCGGGCCTGGAAGAAAAAATCCTCCGCGTGGCCGAAGAAAAGAACCGCGCGCTGCGCGCCCGGGCCGGCGAGGCGTTCCAGGAGCTGGACGGCCGCCAGATCGCCCAGCACTATCGCCACCTGGCCCGGCAACTGGAACCCCTGGTGACCGATACCACCGAGTACCTGCTTTCGGCCCTGGAACAAGGGCGCCGGGTGCTGTTCGAGGGAGCCCAAGGGGCCCTGCTGGACGTGGACCACGGCACCTTCCCCTACGTGACCAGCAGCAACAGCTCCGGCGTGGGCGTAAGCTCCGGCTCCGGGGTACCGGGTCGTTACATCCAGCAGGTGATCGGGGTGGTCAAGGCGTACACGACCCGGGTGGGCGGCGGGCCGTTTCCCACCGAACAGGATAACCCCGTGGGCGAGCACCTGCGCAGCCGGGGCAACGAGTACGGCACCGTCACCCGGCGGCCGCGTCGCTGCGGGTGGTTCGACGCGGTGGCCGTGCGTTACACGGCCCGGCTCAGCGGCGTGGACCACCTGGCCGTGACGTTGCTGGATGTGCTATCGGGCCTGCCCGAGCTGAAAGTGTGCACCGCCTACCGGGTGGGCGGGCGGCTGCGTCGCTCTTTCCCCAGCCACGCCCAGGACCTGGAGCGGGCCGAGCCGGTCTATGAAACCCTGCCCGGCTGGCAGGAGGACATCAGCACGGTACGCCGCCTGGAAGACCTGCCTGCGGCGGCCCGCGACTATCTGGACTGCCTCAGCCGCCTGATCGGCCGCCCGGTGAAGCTGGTTTCGGTCGGCCCGGACCGCTGCCAGACGATGTTCGCCGCCACCCCCTCGGGGGGC
>JALSGI010000345.1 GCA_026982835.1 Planctomycetota bacterium
CCGCGTGCTTGCAACCGACGTGCGGATGTTCCTCCTGCCCGGGGAGGTGATCCGCGAAAGCGTCTATGCCCGCGTGACCCGGTACCACCGCGCGGCGGAAGCGTCTCATTCCCTGGCCCGGCTGCGGCAAGACGGATTTACCCACGTGCTCACTGCCGGCAACAACCGTTCGGCGCGGCGACTCCGGAGATTCTGCCGGCAAGGAGTCCCAAGCGGCCTTGTGCGGCTGGTGGCCCAAAGCCCCGCAGACACCCCGCCGGAGCAACAGTGGCAGCTGTGGGAACTCGCTTCCGCCGACGGAAGTCGGCAGCGGGGTGGAGGCTAGCAGGCGTGGGGTCATGGCGGGCCGCGCACCATCAGCCCGCGGAGAAGAGGAGGAGAACGGCGTGTATAGCCTTGGATATTGAGCATAGAGCCCCGCACGTCAGTGCGGTGAGAACCACAATACGGCTTGCGCTGTTGCGCCGGAGCTGCCGCTCCGGGGGCCTGGAGGAGCGCCTCTCCCCCGACTTACGTCGGAGACTCTTGGCTTTGGTTTCCCCGCGGCAGGTGCCGCAGAACTTGCTATGATAAATAGCAACTTCCCCAGTGTCGGCGGAACTTTCCCTCCACACCTTCCCACCCCGTAAACATGCTGCTTGGCTACCTGAGCAACCAGCGTTACGAACCGGTGCCCGACGCGTTGGTGGAAATCCGCTCCGACTCCGGAGAGCTGGTACTGGCGACCACCACCACGGCCTCGGGGGCCATTTGGGGAGAGCTTTCCCCGGGCCGCTACCAGGTGGTGCTGGCCGCCGAAGGTTATTGCTCCCGCCGCAGCCAGCTACAGGTCCCCCAAGAGGTACCCAAGGCGTTTCGTATCCTCTCCAGGGAGCTTACCGGCTACGTGTGGCCCAAGTGGGTCCGATGCGGCCAGCAGGCGGAGTTTCGCGTCCATAGCACGCGGGCCTATCATCTGAGCCTGTGGCGTTATGGGCTTGAGAAGGAGCTGGTGCGTCCGTTGGGCTGGTTCGACGAGCACGCCCCGGGCAGCGAAGTGCAACTGGTGCCCGATGGGGACTGGACCCAGCAGGGCCTCCGCTGGAACCGCATCGGGTACGACAGCCCGGTGCAACCCCAGCGCGTGACGGCTCCGGAACGGCCGGGGCTTTACTACTTCCACGCCCGGAGCGAAGCCGAGGAGGAGTTTTCCTTTCCCTGGATCGTGGCTCCGCGGGAGCCGCAGGCCCCGGTGGCCGTGCTGCTGGAGAACCTGACCTGGAACGCCTACAACAACTTCGGCGGCCGGAGCAACTACGTGCATCCCGAAGGGCTGCCTGCGGTTCCCCCGGTCCACGCCCGCAGCGAAGTAGCCTACTACACCCGGCAGCCGCGCACCCGTTACACGGTGGAAGAGTACCCGGGGCTGTCGCTGGATCGGCCCGAGCCAATGAACCACGTGCCGCTTGCAGCCCAGGCGTGGGAGCCGATCCCGGGCCGCAACGCCTGCCACCTGGCTCCCACCCAGTGGCGACTGCTGGCCTGGCTCCAGCGCCAGGGCGTGCCCTACGACACCTGGGCCGAGACGCAACTGCACGCCGGAGAACTGCCGCTGGAGCGCTACCGGGTGCTCATTCTAGGCCCGCACCCGGAATACTGGACCCGGCAGATGTACCACCGCGTCAAACACTGGGTGCAGCACGAAGGGGGGCGGCTGATGTATCTGGGCGGCAACGGGATCAACTGCGAGGTGGAGCTTTCGGACGATCTTTCCCTGATGCGGGTCTTCAACGGAGACCAGCGCCGCCAGCAGGCCGAAGGTGTGCCCAGCCGCTTTGCCGACCGCGTGGAGCCGGAGGCGGCCCTGCTGGGGGTGATGTACGACACCCGCGGCGTGATGACCGCCGCCCCTTATCGCGTGGTGGAGGCGGGGCACTGGGTGTTTCAGGACACGGGCCTGAAAGAAGGCGAGCCGTTCGGGCATCACACGCTGCACGAGCGTATTCCTGGCGGGGCCTCCGGCCACGAAACCGACAAGCGCTGCGAGCACTCCCCGCCGGGCACGCTCCTGCTGGCCAAGGGCACGAATCCCGATGAAGGCGGGGCCGAGATGACCTTGTACCACACTCCCAGCGGCGGGGCGGTGTTTGCCGCCGGTTCGATCACCTACCCGGCCGCGCTGCTGGTGGATCGGCACATCTCCCAGGTGACCTGGAACGTGCTGCGGCGTTTTTTGGCCTAGGAGTCCTCCGCGGGCTGAGGGTGCGCAGCTGGCTGTTCAACCGCCGGCTGACGGCGCGCGGCTCGCCGGTTGCGAGAAGAAACGCTTTTTCTTGCAACGGAGCGGAAGCTCCGGCGTAGGCGCAAGTCGCAAGCCGATGTTGTTTCTCCCCCCGCTGACGCGGGGGGCTCTTGTTGGGCAAGTTGACGCTCTTTCTTGCACCGGAGCGGAAGCTCCCAGTGGCTGCGGCCCTGTCGCCTCCCCGCACTGACGTGCGGGGCTCTTCAAGACCCAAGACCCACGGCCCAAGACCTCTGGAGCCAAAGCTCCGGCGAGCCGCGTGCGTCAGCACGCGGTTGCTACCGTTTGTGGCCATTGTTGCACTAGCCAACCGCCGGCTCACGCCCGCGGCTCGCCGGTTGTGTGCGTTCTTGTAACAGCGAGCCGCGAGTGTCAACTCGCGGAGCAAACTCGCTGGCTCACCGGTTGCAAGAAGAAACGTCTATTCTTGCACTGGAGCGGAAGCTCCCAGTGGCTGGCGGCCCTGCCGTCCTCCGGGAGCTTACGCTCCCGGCTCGCCGTCCTCCGCCGACTGAAGTCGGCGGCTCGCCGTCCCTCCAAGCCCCAAGCCTTCCAAGCATCCAAGCCCTCACCCTTCCGCTCCGAGCCGCACCCAGCGCAGCCGCAGCGCGTTGCCCACCACCGAAAGCGAACTCAAGCTCATGGCTGCCGCGGCCACTTCGGGCCGAAGCAGCACCCCGGCCACCGGGTACAGCACTCCCGCGGCCAGCGGGATGGCCAACACGTTGTAGGCGAAGGCCAGCACCAGGTTCTGGTAGATGTTGCGCATCATGGCCCCGGCCAGCACCACCGCCCGGACGATCCCCCGCAGGTCGCCCTTGACCAGTGTGACGTCGGCCGCCTGGATGGCCACATCGGTGCCGGTGCCCATGGCGATGCCCACGTCGGCTTCGGCCAGGGCCGGGGCGTCGTTGATCCCATCGCCGGCCATCGCCACACGGCGGCCTTGCCCCTT
>JALSGI010000346.1 GCA_026982835.1 Planctomycetota bacterium
GGCTGCTTGCGCTGTTTCCGGGGAGTGGCTTTCCCTCCCATCGGTTTTCTGGCCATGACCGACGGGGCCGCCGAAACACTCTACATCCGTCGGCGTCGGGAGGTGAACACCAAGTTCGTTCGCCAGATCTTCCAGTGGACGGACCGCTACCGACAGCACGATGTGCAGGAAATCCTGCAAAACAACTTGAACGATGGAATCTTCCGCCAGGTGACCCACGACGACTGTGGGCTGGCCGTGCTGCGCGTCCGCTAAGCCAAAGAAAAGACTGGATCGCTGAACCCTTGCCCCTGCATGGTCTCCCTCACACATACACCTGGCTAGTAGGCTTGATCACCAGCTCGGCCACGTGGGCTCGCGGGGGAAGCGTGACGGCCAGCATCACCGCCGCGGCTACGTCCTCCGGTTGCAGAATGCGCCGCCGGTGCTCCTGGCTCACCGGCCGGGGACGCTGCTCTAAGATGGGCGTGTCCACCTCGCCGGGGTAGATGTTGGTCACGCGGATGCCCGCCTCAGCCTCCTCGGCCGCCACGGAAAGCCCCAGGGCCGTCATGGCGAACTTCGAGGCGTTGTAAGCCACCCCGCCCAAGGGACCGGCCCGCTTGCCGGCAATCGAGGAGATGTTCACAATCGTCCCCCGGGCCCGGCTGCGCATCCCGGGCAGCACCCGGTGCATGCAGTTATAGGCCCCGGTGGCGTTGATCTGCAGCAGGCGGTCCCAGTCCTGGGGAGCCAGCTCCTGCATGCTTCGCCGCGGGACGTTCACCCCGGCGGCGTTGACCAGAATATCGACTTGGCCCAATTCTCGTTCCACCCAGCTGAAGAACGCCTCGACGCTTTCGCGGCAGGCCACATCCAGCGTGCGGGCGTGGATCGTCCCGGGGCCCGGGCACCGCGCGGCCACCTCTTCCAGCGGCCCCAGCCGCCGACCGCCCACGGCCACCTGGGCGCCCGCTTCGGCCAGGGCCAAGGCACAGGCAGCCCCAATCCCCGTGCCCCCGCCGGTGACCACCGCCACCTGGTTTGCCAAGCTCATGGTTGCTCTCCTGTTGCAACAAGAAACTGCCGCTTAGCTTGGCCCGGGGGGGCTTTTGGTGCAAGGGGCCTCAGGCCGCTTGAGGGGGGCGATGCGGGGCAGCGTCCGGGGCCAGCAGCGCTTGCAGCTCCTGCGGCGGCACCGCCGGATCGTCCTCTAGCGCGGCCAGCACCTGTTCCAGTTGATCCTGGGCGTCCAGGGCCAGATCGACAAACAACAGCTTTCGCCGGCCCAAGCGGCAAGCCGGGTAGCTCACCCCGTCGAGCCATTCGGTGCGCACCTGGTATCCGGCCCGGCGGGCCAGCTCCAGCGCCGCTTGCAGTCGCCGCACGGCGTGCATGGTGGGGGCCTCCTTGCCTGCGCGTGTTCCGCACCGGGAAACTGCCCACGTTCCTTCTGCATGAAGACCGTTCATGCAGGGGTCCCAGTGCAGTACTTGTTTCGCCAGCTAGCACATTGCTGATCCGATGCTTTCGTGCCGGGCGAGAAAAAGCGTTTTTTCTCGCAAACGGCGAGCCGCCGGCGCCGGCCGGCGGTTGGCCAGCGTAGCAACGACCACAAACCGTAGCAACCGCGTGCTCACGCACGCGGCTCGCCGGAGCTTCCGCTCCGATGCAAGAATAAGCGTTTATTCTCGGCAACGGCGAGCCGCCGACTTTAGTCGGCGGAGAAGATCGACATGCGTTCTTTCTTGGCTCTCCCCGGGCTGAAGCCCGGGGCTCGCCGGACAAAAATCGATTCTTTTTGCTCTGGAAACACTCCGTCTTGGGCTGGCACGCGAAACACGTACCCAGCGTAAGCCGGGGGAGAGAATCTCAGCCAGCTCGCTCTTGGCCCGCGACCGTCCCCTGGGGCGCGTAGCGGCCCAGGCGGTTGATCCGGGCATAGACGTCGTCCAGGGCCCAGTGGAACACGGTCAGATGAATACTTTCCACAATGCCCATGTCCTCCAGCGGCACGTGCAGCCCGTGCTGCTGTATCTGCCGCAGCTTGCCCCCCTGGTAGCCGGTCAGGCCGTAGGTCACCAGCCCGTGCCGGTTGGCCCAATCCACGGCCCGCAGCACGTTGGGGCTGTTGCCCGAGCCGCTGATGGCCACCACCAGGTCGCCTTCCCGGCCGTAGTTCATCAATTGTTGCAGGAAGATGTCCTCGTAGCCCACGTCGTTGCCCACGGCCAGAATCCAGCCCAGGTTGTCCGTCAGGCTCATCACTCGCAGCCGCTTGCGGGATTCGTCGTGGAGGTCCTCGGGCCGCAGGGTGCTTTTGCCCAGGTCTTCGCTCATGTGGGTGGCGTTACAGCCGGAGCCGCCGTTGCCGAAGATATAGACGAAGTTGCCCCGCTCCCAGGCCCGGTAGAGCAGATCGGCCAGGGTCTGGATGTCCTGGGGGTTGAGGGCATCCAGCGTGGTTTTCACCTGCTGGAGATACTCCTGGACGGTGAGCGTGCTTCCCAGTCGCATGGCGATTCTCTCGTGCAGGGAGGAACAGGGGCTAGCCCGGCCCAAAACGGCATGTGTTTTAATCCAATCCCGCAGCGGGGGTCCACGGCAGTTCCACCTGGTCGGCCTGCACCCGGTCCGTGCGATACAGCAGCACCACCGGCAGCAGCCACAGGGCGGAAATGCCGAAGATGAAAAAGTACGGCAACTCCAAGCTGCGCAGCATCCCTTCCAGCAGCGAATAGTAGCCGGCGGCCAGCAAGATGGCCGTCCAGTTGATGAGGTTCATCGAGCCGATCACGCGGCCCTTGAGCTGCCGGGGCGGTCGGGCTTGCAGGTAAACCTGCACCGGCAGGCAGAAAAGCCCGGCAAAAAAGCCGATAAGCCCCATCACTACCGCCGGGGCCCAAAGCGATTCGCGGGAACCCAGCCAGGGGCGCCAGCGGGTGATGGATTTCGGTTGTTTCGCGGCGGCGTCTTTTTCCGCTCCGGCGGCCTGCTCGATGGGGGCTTGTTCCGCCGGGGCTTGAGCCGCCGGAGGCGCCTGCGGCGGCGGGGCTTGCTGCCGGGCCACGGGCACGCTCAAAAGCACCATGCAGGCCACTAGCCCCCAGCCCCCCCAACGCACCAGGTCGAATCGCACCAGCGGGCCCGAAAGCCACGCCCCGGCCACGAAGCCGGCGGCCAGCCCAATGGAAATAAACGCCAGCAGCCGACTGGTCTGCTCGTAGGAAAGCTCGTAGTAGTAAAGCCCCAGCGA
>JALSGI010000347.1 GCA_026982835.1 Planctomycetota bacterium
GCCGGCACAGGGCCAGGGCCAGCTCCCGCGTGGCCTCGACGTAGCGCGGGTGGCGCCCCCGCTGCGAACCGCAAAACACGCAAACCCGGCGGATGGAAACTCCTGGCATGGCCTTTCCCATTGCAGGGCAGGGGACCGGAAACAATCGCACCCCAAGCTGGAAAAGTCGCCCCCCAGTGTAGGCGCCCGTGCCGTCATTGCCAGCACCCCCGGGACTGCTCTTGCCCCGGGGCGGCTTCGCGGGCAGACTTCCACCCCCGCAACGCCGTGGTGCCCGGTGCCCCTCCCGCGGGGCGGAAAGTGCGAAAATGAAAACGAATAGAACCCGTTTTTCCCGCTGCTGCTTGCTGGCTGCCGGCTGGTTGCTCCTGGCCGGAGGGTGCACCTCGGCCGTGGTCGTTTCGCCAGTCCAAAGCCAGGCCGTGGTGCTGCACCCCAATCCGGCCCTGATCCCCACCACGGACCACGAGCTGCTGTGGCAGGTGCTGGTGGACACCGTGGACGATTACTTCCGCATCCGCCGCGAAGAACCCGTGCGGCAGTTCGGCAACGTGCTCACCGAAGGGCGACTGGAAACCTTTCCCGAAGTCAGCGCCACCGTGCTGGAGCCCTGGCGATGGGACACCGCTACGCCCTACGACCGCTGGGAAGCCACGCTGCAAACCATGCGTCGGTTCGCCCAGGTGCGGGTGGTGCCGGCCACCGGCGGCTTCCAGGTGGAAGTGCAGGTGTTCAAGGAATTGGAAGACGCTCGGCGACCGGAATTCGCCACGACCAGCGACGCCGTCTTCCCCCACACCAACGCCATGCAGCGGCTCAGCGAACTGGTGCCCGACCAGCCGATCCACCAAGGCTGGATCCCCAAGGGCCGCGACACGGCCCTGGAGCAGCAAATCCTGGCTCGGTTACGGACTCGGCTGGGCGGATAAAAAACGCGGCTCCCCAACAAGGAGAAGCCGCGTCTGGGGTTCCCTTGACCGTGAGCGTTTATCGGATGCGCACGGTGTATCCGCCGTGGGCGAAGAACCGCACCTGCACTTCCGGTCCTCCGATCCACGTGTAACGCCGCACTTCCACCCCGATCAGGGCGCAGCGGCTGGATACCTCCGGCCCGCACTTCAACGCACAGCAAGGCACGCACACCGGAATGACGATCTTGCAACCGGTGCAGGGGTGGCAGGTTTCGATCTTCGTTTCCACCAGCTTGCAGCAGGCAGGTCGGCAAGCAGCCCGACGGCAAACCGGCTTCCGGCAGCAATCCGGTTTCCGGCAACAATCCGGCCCCTTCTTACACGGGCACTTGGCCGCAGGGTGTGCCTTTGCCGTGGCGGCCTGAGCCGAAGCAGACGCAAAAGCCGTCATCCCAAGCATGACCACCAGCCCTGCCAACACCATTCCCCAACAAGCTGCACGCTTCATGGCAAACACCTCTCAATTACGGGGATACGCCAGTCACGAGAAACTACGCATCTTTCCCAAGCGCCAAACCCTAACATGGCAACTTTGCTCGCGTTGGCAAGAGGTACGGCGGCAAAAAAACACGAAAACCTAATTTTTCCTGCACTCTCTGCGAAAATGTTGCCCGGAAGAACCCCTGGATTTTCCCCCGAAGAATAAACTTGCCCTTCGCTTGAAGCCGAAGAAAACAAAAGAGTTACTTGATCCGCCCCCGGCTACCCCGTAGGATGGATCCGAAGCGGTTCTGGATGATCCGGCACGGGAACTACCATGCGTCGAGCTTTCCACTTCTACCTGGGTTCGCAGCGCGGCTGCTGTTGCCGGTAGCAGCCCAAGGGGACGGTCTGTCCTAGCTCGGTGGATTTCTGCTGTCTGGTGCTGTTTCCCTCTTCCTTTCACGCGCAGCTCGCTCTAGCCAGGAGAAGTGGTCATGGCCTCCGATTTCCGACTCAAGCGGCGCATCCCCCAGTTGGCCCAGCGCATGGTGCACACCTACCGCGAACTGGAGACGATCAACCACCTGGGCCAGTATCCGCTGCCCAACTACGAAGCGGTGGTCCAGATCGCCGAAGACCTCAAGGAGATCCTCTATCCCGGCTACCGCCGCCGTGAAGGCTTGCACTTCGATAACGTGCTTTTCCACGTGGGCGATTTGCTCGATCAGCTCCATGACCGCCTCATCCAGCAGATCGCCCGTGCCTTGCGCCACCAGAAAAAAACGGACCCCGGCGCCTCCGAAGAAGACTACGAGGCCAAGGCCCAAGCCATCACCCTGGAGTTCCTCGAACAGTTGCCCGAGCTGCGCAAAGTGCTGGCCTTGGACGTGCAGGCCGCCTACGACGGGGACCCGGCCGCCTCGGGCCTGGACGAGATCATCCTGAGCTACCCCGGCGTGGAGGCCGTCACCGTCTATCGCCTGGCCCACTTGCTCCATCAGCTGGGCGTTCCCCTGATCCCCCGCATGATGACCGAATGGGTCCATTCCAAGACCGGGATCGACATCCATCCTGGGGCCCGAATCGGCCATCACTTCTTCATCGACCATGGCACCGGCGTGGTCATCGGTGAGACGTGCGAAATCGGGGACCGGGTCAAGCTCTACCAGGGAGTGACCCTCGGGGCACTGAGTTTCCCCACCGACGAACAAGGCAAGCTCATTCGCGGGCAAAAGCGGCATCCCACCATTGAAGACCGCGTGGTCATCTACGCCAACGCCACCATCCTGGGCGGACAAACCGTCATCGGTCACGATTGCGTGATCGGTTCCAGCGTGTGGCTCACCCGCAGCGTGGCCCCGCACACCACCGTGGTGCTGGAAGCTCCCCGGCTGCGGATGCGGGGAAGCAACGGCCGCTGCGAAAACCGCCCCTCGGCCAACTACCAAATATAGGCCCTATTCAATAATTCACCATCGAGAGCATCCAACACCCGTTCGACGCTCGAAGCTTCCACAGGGGCAACTGCGCGCCTGATGCACACGGAAGGCCCTCTCTTCCAGCTTCACCCGGCCACGAGTCTCATCCCCCCTCTTGCCCTTTCGGTGGCTCCTCAGGTGGCCAGGGATAACGCAAAAAGGACGGTCTGTCGGATTCGGGGCGGCAATTTAGAAACCCCTACGCCCGGACTGGCCCACGTCGGTGGTAAAGAAATATTCTTCCTGAGGCGTGCCCGTCAGATCACGCACCCAAACCCAACGCACCGGCACCAGTTCCTGGCCGCTTTTGTACCAGTGCCCGGTGCCGGTGACCACCTCCACGCGACGCGTCGTGCCGCC